>CAZASP010000013.1:0-19637 GCA_964487865.1 uncultured Clostridium sp.
ATGATGAGGCTACTATTTTAATGGTAGATAGCAATATTCAAAGAGAAGAAATACTCCCATCAGAGAAGGCTTTTGCTTATAAAATGAAACTAGAGGCGATGAAACATCAAGGAAAAAAAGTTGATGTAGAGGAAAATATAACTTATCGACCAATGGACGACAAGTTAAAAAGTACAGAAATAATGGCTCAAGAAGTTGGAGAAAGTGCTAGAACTATACAAAGATATATTAGACTTACTCATCTAATACCAGAATTACTAGAACAAGTTGATTTAAAGCGAATAGCTTTTAGACCAGCAGTCGAACTTTCATATTTAAGTGAAGAAAATCAATATGTATTACAAAATATATATGAATTTAGTGAAGTGACACCTTCATTAAGTCAAGCAATTAGATTAAAGAAACTCGAACAAGAAGGACATTTAACAGAAGAAAAAATTGAAGAAATTATGCAACAAGAAAAGCCTAATCAAAAGGAGTTTATAAAGATACACAATGAAAAAATAGATAAGTATATACCAACTAAAATAAGGGAATCTGGAAAAGTAGAGGACTTTATTATTTTGTGTGTCCAAGAGCACAATAAAAGAGATAAGCTAAAACAAGACCGAAATGCAAGGTAGTTTAATATTTTGTGTGACCACATTACAAAGATTTCCCTTACAAACCCTTTTAAATACAAACTATATTACATACTAAAAGCAAATATTTAAATATTTAATAAAATAAAATTATATAGAGTTGCAATTAAGGTAATAAAAAGTATATATTGATAATGGTTATAAGCTTTATTTTAAGAATGGAAAGGAGGAATTATTAAATGTAAACGAAGAGAACAATGCAGAAATGCAAAGTGCTGTAAATGCCACTTGAAGAAAATGAAGATATAATAGAATTTAATTATGAGAATCAAAAATAGAAGTTCGTAAAACTGGGGATGATAAAAGTATAATGCTTATAGATGGAACTGGTCTATTTTCTATTTTAGGTATAATATACATTGTAATTCATAATCATAATAAAAGAAAAATAAATTTTTTAGTAATTAAGGGCTAGAAATAAGAAGTCTAGCTCTTTTACTATTTATAAAGTTGGAGGTGAAAAATGGCAAAAAAGAGGACTAATAGCAGAATTGAAACATGGAATTTACTGTGTGAAAATGGATTATTTGATAAAAAAGACATTTCAAAATTACAGTTAGAAAATCTAAAAGATATAATTCATGATCCAACATATCAAAATATACTGCTTTTAAGAAAATATATAAAAGAAGGAAATGAAACAAAATATTTCAATATCTATTCTGATGAAAATGAAGGAAAGGGGGAAAGTTAATGCCAAACAAATATCAAATTACAAATGAAATAGCAAAGAAAACATTGAAAGATATTACATCAAATCCAAATAAATGGATGGAATTCCTTGAAACTGCAAGTAATAACTATAAGTATGATTTTAATGAACAGATACTTATATATGCTCAAAAACCTAATGCTACCGCTTGTGCTGATATAGAAACATGGAATAAAAGACTAAAGAGGTGGGTTAATAGGAGTGCAAAAGGAATAGCACTTATATCTATTGAAAATGGAAGAACAATTTTAAGGCACGTTTTTGATATATCTGATACTCATAGTGGAATAAAACAGGATTTAAAGTTGTGGGAAGTAAAAGAATCATATCATAATGGAATTGTAGAAACATTAGAAAATTCTTTTGGGGAATTAGCTATAAAGGACAATTTAGGAGAGTCTATATATTCTGCAACACAAAATCTAGTAGAAGATAATTTAAGTGATTATCTTAAAGACTTAAAAGAAGTAATTGATACAAGTTCTTTAAAAAATTTAGAGGATGTTGAAATAGACGGAGCATTTATTACATTACTTACAAATTCAATTACATATATGGTAATGAAACGATGTGGACTTAATCCTAAAGAAGAATTTAACGTAGATAGTTTTAGTCAAATAGAAAAATTTAATTCAAGACAAGTTATTTCCAGACTTGGTGCTGCAATTAGTGATATAGCAGAACAAGAGCTAAGAGAAATTTATTCTACGGTACAAAATATAGAAAAATCTATAAATAATAGAAATTACACATTTGTTAATAAAAAAAATAAAGAGTATTATGATAATAAAGAAATAAAAGAAAGGAGAATTGATAATTATGAAGATAACATATCAAACAATGGGAGATTATCAAATACCACAAATAGCACTACCAAAAACAAAGAAGATGATTCAGGGCAAGTACTCGAGAATGAGGCTCGAATACCTAAAGAATTACAAGAAAGGACTATACGAGGACTTGATGCTAGAGGGCAAGATGGAGGAACACTTGGGCGAAATAGAGATGACAGCACAAAAGAGAGTGAAACAAATAATAGAGAAATTGGCGAAGGAATATCAAGTGGACGAAAAAATGAAGATGAACGACCAAATGGAATGGGTAGGACAGATGAACTCAATAAAAAATCAAGCGGAGGATATAGTAATTCAAGAACTAATTTACAGTTAAATCTATTTACAGATAGCTATGTTCCACCAATAAAAGAATTACCAAGTGTAGAAAAACAAATTGAAAATATACAAAAACAAGCAGAAGTAGAAAATACTCCTGCTTTTTCTTTTACACAAGAAATGGTAGATAAGGCTATACAAGATGGAACAGGTACGGTTGGAGGCAAATTTAGAGTATATAGAGTTTATCAAGAGTTACATACAACAAAAGAAAGAATAGACTTTTTAAAACAAGAGTTTAATTATTATGGTACTAATGGTGTTAGAGGGCTAGATGGAGTTTGGGTTGAATATAGTCCAGGCAAAGGACTTACACTTTTTAAAGCTAACTTTGAAGATAAAAAGATTATAAACTGGGCTACCATAGATAAAAGAATAGATGAACTTATAAAGCTAGATAGATACTTTATAGATAATGAAAAACAAGAATATCAAGAATGGCTAGAAAATGATTATAAAGATCAAAAATGGATAATTGATAGAGCATTTAAAGAAGATACTGATGAAGAAAAAATAGAAAAAGAAACTTATATAAATGAAATAAATAAGAATTATAAATTATCTAATGGTAATTACTTTCATTTTCATACAAATGAAGAAGGTTATTATTATTCTATATATAATAGTTCAGGGGAAGAAATAGATGGTGGACTATTAGAATATTCTGATATAGATAATAAAGAACAAACTGATATAGATATTAGAAAAAGACTTGAAGAATTTACAGGAATAAGTGAACTCCAAAGTGATAGCATTGAGGAAGTAAGTCAAGATTTTATTGATAATTTAGAAATGTATGAAATAGTAAAAGAAAATGAAAAAAATGAAGAGCTTGAACTTAAAATAGGACAAGATGTTTATTTAGAAAGTGATAGAAAATATAGAGTTGAATCAATAAATAAAGAACAAGATAAGATAATTTTATTAGATTTAACAATGTTTGAAACTACACATTATCCTATAACAAGAGATGAAAGTTATTTAAGAGCGATTTCATTATATAAAAATAATGAAAGAAATTTTATAGATAAAGAAAAAGAATATGCTATTGAACAAGCACAAAAGGTAATACACTTATTTGAAGAAAGAGAAAAAAATGGAAAGCCACTTGATAGAGAAGAATATTATCAAGAACAAGAGGAAAAGACTAATAATAATTCTGCAAAAAAAATAAATTATCATATAGATAATGATAATCTAGGCGAGGGAACACCTAAAGAGAAAGTAAAAAGAAATATTGAGGCTATTAAGTTATTAAAAAAACTTGAAGATGAAAATAGACTTGCAAATAGTGAAGAACAAAAGATATTAGCTCAGTATGTAGGTTGGGGAGGTTTACCTGATGTATTTGATGAAAATAAAACTAACTGGAGTGAAGAATATCACGAACTAAAAGAACTACTTACAGATGATGAATATAAGTCTGCAAGAGCATCAACTTTAACTTCATTTTATACACCTCCTGTTGTAATAAAAGCTATATATAAGGCATTACAAAATATGGGCTTAGAACAAGCAAACATATTAGAGCCAAGTTGTGGTACAGGTAATTTTTTAGGAATGTTACCACAAGAATTGAATACATCAAAACTATATGGAATAGAACTTGAAAGTATAAGTGGTAAAATTGCAAAACAACTATATCAAAATGCAGATATAAAAATAGAAGGATACGAAAAAGCTGATCTTCCTGATTCATTTTTTGATATATCAATAGGAAATGTACCATTTGGCGATTTTAAAGTAAATGATAAAAGATATGACAAGAACCATTTCTTAATTCATGATTATTTTTTTGCAAAAACTTTAGATAAAGTAAGAGCAGGGGGAATAATTGCATTTATTACTTCAAAAGGGACAATGGACAAAGAAAATCCAAATGTTAGAAAATATATTGCACAAAGAGCAGACCTTTTAGGAGCAATAAGACTTCCAGATAATACATTTACTAAAAATGCAGGAACGAAAGTTACAGCAGATATTCTTTTCTTACAAAAAAGAGAGAATTTAACAGATATTATGCCAGACTGGGTGTACTTAGACAAAGATGAAAACAATATTACTATGAATAAGTATTTTGTAGATAATCCTGAAATGATTTTAGGTAAAATGGAAATGGAAAGTACACAATTTGGATATGATTCAAGTTGTAAGGCAGTAGAAGGGGAAAGCTTAGAAGATAACTTAAATTATGCTATTACTAATATACACGGAGAATTGCAAAATGTTGTTATAGAAAATGAAATTGAAAACGAAGATACATCTATTCCTGCTATTCCAACTGTAAAAAACTTTTCTTATGCTGTGGTTAATAATAAGTTATATTTTAGAGAAAACTCAAAAATGATATTACAAGACGATTTACCTTTAACAAGTCAAAATAGAATAAAAGGATTGATAGAGTTAAGGGAACAAGTAAGAGAACTTATAGATTATCAAATGGAAGATTATTCTGATGAAGACATACACATAGCACAAGGAAAACTTAATGAATTATATGACAAGTTTACCAAAGAATATGGCTTAATAAATTCAAGAGCAAATGAAAATGCTTTTTCAAATGATAGCTCATACTTCTTGTTATGTTCTCTTGAAAAGCTAGATGGAGAAGGAAATTTTATTGGAAAAGCTGATATGTTCTCTAAAAGAACTATAAAAGCAAGAAATGAGATTAAAGAAGTTGACACATCAAATGAGGCTTTAATTCTATCTATTCAAGAAAAGGCAAAAGTAGATTTAGATTATATGTCTAGCATTACAGGAAAAGACAAAGAAACCATTATAAACGAATTAAATGGGATAATATTTAAAGTTCCTATCGAAGGAATATATGTAACCTCTGATGAATATTTAAGTGGTAATGTTAGAGAAAAACTTAAAATAGCAGAAAGTCAATTACAAGAACATCCAGAATATCAAATAAATGTTGACAGTCTAAAAGAAGTAGTACCAAAAGATTTATCTGCAACTGAAATAGGTGTAAAGTTAGGCGCAACATGGATACCAACTGAAATAATACAACAATTCATTTTTGAATTACTTGATACTCCAAGTTATACCCAATTGGGTATTAAAGTAAAATATTCTAACATAAATGCAGAATGGTATGTAGCAGGAAAAAACGTTGATCAAGATAATGTAAAAGCATACTCTACTTATGGTACTAATAGAATAAACGCATATAAAATAATTGAAGATACACTTAACTTAAAAGATGTTAAAGTATTTGACACAATTATTGATGATGAAGGAGTAAAGCGAAGAGTATTAAATAGAAAAGAAACAGCTATTGCAAGTGCTAAACAAGATTTAATAAAAGAAGAGTTTTTAAATTGGATATGGAAAGAGCCAGACAGAAGGAATAAACTTGTTAGACTATACAATGACAAATTTAACTCTATAAGACCTCGTGAGTATGATGGTTCACATATAAATTTTGTAGGTATGAATCCTGAAATAAAACTTAGACCACATCAACTAAATGCAGTAGCACACATACTCTATGGGAATAACGTACTTTTAGCACATGAGGTAGGTGCTGGCAAAACTTTTGAGATGGTAGCAGGAGCTATGGAAAGTAAAAGACTTGGACTTTGTAACAAGTCTTTATTTGTTGTTCCAAACCATATTATTGAACAATTCGCCAGTGAATTTTTACAACTTTATCCAAGTGCTAATATATTAGTTGCAACTAAAAAAGACTTTGAAACTAAAAATAGAAAAAAGTTTTGCTCAAGAATTGCAACAGGTAGTTTTGATGCTGTAATTATAGGGCATTCTCAATTTGAAAAAATACCAATGTCAATAGAAAGGCAAAAAGCATTATTAGAAGAACAAATTGAAGATATAACAAGAGGAATTGCAGAGGCAAAAGAAAATAGAGGAGGCAACTACACTGTAAAACAATTGGAAAAAACAAAGAAAACATTAGAGGCAAAACTTGAAAAAGTAAATAAACAAGACAGAAAAGACGATGTAGTAACATTTGAAGAATTAGGAGTAGATAAATTGTTTGTAGATGAGGCTCATAATTACAAAAATCTATTTTTATATACTAAAATGAGAAATGTTGGTGGAATAGCTCAAACCGAGGCTCAAAAAAGTTCTGATTTATTTATGAAATGTCGTTATCTTGATGAAATTACAGGTGGAAAAGGTACAGTATTTGCAACAGGTACACCTGTAAGTAATTCAATGGCAGAATTATATACAATGCAGAGATATTTACAGTATGACGAACTAAAAAAGAATGAATTAGAACATTTTGATAACTGGGCATCTACCTTTGGAGAAACAGTAACGGCAATAGAGCTTGCACCTGAGGGTACAGGTTATAGGGCAAAAACAAGATTTGCTAAATTTCATAATCTTCCAGAGCTTATGTCTATGTTTAAAGAAGTTGCTGATATTCAAACAGCTGAAACATTAAAACTTCCAACACCTGATGTAGAAAATATAAATGTAGTAGTAAAACCAAGTGAAATGCAACAAGATATGGTAACAGAACTTGGAGAAAGAGCAGAAGCAATAAGAAATGGCTCAGTTGATGCAACGGTTGATAATATGTTAAAAATAACAAATGAAGGTAGAAAACTTGCACTAGAACAAAGACTAATGAATCCATTGTTACCTGATTCTGATACAAGTAAAGTAAATTCATGTGCTGAGAATATATATAATATTTGGAAAGATAATGCAGAAAGTAAAGCAACACAACTTGTTTTTTGCGATTTGTCTACACCAAAAGATATGAAAGGATATGAAAAGGAAGAATTTACAGATGTATATAATGAACTAAGAAAAAAGCTAATTCAAAAAGGTATTCCACCTGATGAAATAGCTTTTATTCATGAGGCAGATAATGAGGTTAAAAAGAAAGAATTGTTTAGTAAAGTACGTCAAGGAGAGGTTAGAGTTTTAATGGGTTCTACTTCTAAAATGGGAGCAGGTACAAACGTTCAAGATAAGTTAATTGCAACTCATCATTTAGACTGTGCTTGGAAACCATCTGATTTAACTCAAAGAAATGGTAGAATGGTTAGACAAGGAAACGAAAATGAAAAAGTATATGTTTATTCTTATGTTACAGAAAAAACATTTGACGCATATATGTATCAATTAGTAGAACAAAAACAAAAGTTTATATCTCAAATAATGACAAGTAAAACTCCAGCAAGAACTATGGAAGATGTAGATGAAAAAGCATTATCTTATGGAGAAATTAAAGCTTTAGCTACTGGTAATCCTAAAATACTTGAAAAAACTAATTTAGATACTGAAATTTCAAAATTAAAGCTATTAAAGCAAAATTTTATGAATCAAAAGTTTGAACTGCAAGATAGGATTATAAAATATTTTCCACAAGAAATAGCAAGAATAAATGGTTTAATTACAGCAATGGAAGAAGATGTTATAAAACTTAAGGAAAGTACTAAACCAAATAAAGAGGGCTTTTCTCCAATGATAATAAACAATGTAGAATATGCTGAAAAAAAAGACGCAGGCAAAAAGCTTTTAGAATGTACACAATTACTAAAAAGCATGGAAACTAAAGAAATAGGAAAATATCGAGGATTTAAAATGGAAATAAGTTTTGATTCCATTAGTAGAAGTATAAAATTAAAACTAAAGAATAAGTTTAGCTATATGATTGACTTAGGAATAGATAGTTTAGGTAATATAACAAGAATAAACAACTGTTTAGAAGAAATTGAAAAGGATATTCCTTTAGAAAAAGAAATTCTTGAAAATACAAAATTACAACTTGAAAACGCTAAAATAGAATCTCAAAAAGAATTTCCTCAAGAGCAGGAGCTAAAAGAAAAACAAAGAAAACTAGATGAGATAAATGCAGAACTAAAAATAAAAAATGACGACCATGAAGTTTTAGGTAATGAAACAGAAGAAAATAAGGATAAATCTTCAAAGAAAAATTCTCCTGAACGTTAGAAATTTTTTAGTTAAGTGAAAAAGTATTTAGAAAATTTTTCAAAACAAATTTTGAAAAATAGTAGTATTTTGTTTGCTTAAATGGTATAATAATTATAAATTGTGAAAGGAATATAAAATTATGAAAATGGAATTTATATTTGATAAAGATAAATTAAAAAAAGAAGGTTATAGCGAAGAACAATGCTTAAATGTTATTAGAAGACATTTTAATGAATATAATAGCAAAACAATTAAAGAAACGAAAAAGGGTTTTTTTGAAGGTACGGACGACGATTGGAATGCTTTTTTTTCAACATCAAGATTTCCTTACACAAGTTGGTTTCTAAAAGTAATTAAAGAATGGTATTGGTATATAGATGAGGAAGATGGGCTTGGAGAACAGAAAGAAGATTGTCTGGAATCATATTATAGAATAAAAGCTGTAAATGTATAAAGTGGAGAAATAAATAAAATGAGAAAAGCAATAAATTTTGATATTGATACAAAAAAATATGAAGAGTATACAGGTCGAAAGGCACCTGTAGCTTATGCACAAATAAGAAATTTCCTAAAAAAATATGAATTTCGACATAGGCAAGGATCAGGCTATGTTTCAAATGGTAATATTAATACCATTGATATTGGTATTTTAATTTCAGATATGAGCATGAAATTTGATTGGTTAGAATATTGTATCAAAGAAATAGATGTAACAAATATTGGAAAACAATATTCCTTAGTAGATGCAATAAGCAAAGCCTCTATTAGAAATAAGTCATCAAAATTAAAGGATATAGAGATATAAACGTTTTTTAATTTGTCAAATATATAAAAAAATAAATTATACATTTCTTTTTATTGAAGAATTATAGTACAACTAATTCGGAGGTAAGAGAAAATGAATAATATATTTGATAAACCAATTATTGACCAACTTTTCGAACATAGAAAGGAGAATTTTGAACAATATACTTATGATAATAATGATGAAATAAGAAATATTCAAGTTTCTATAAGTAAAAAGAATGAAAAAATTTTGGCATTTGTAAAAAGACATCTAGCAAATGAAGAAAACTATAAAAAGTTTTTTAATATGTTTGAGAATTATGAGACAAAGACATCAGAAGAATTGTACTTTTGGAGTAAAGAATATTATAAGCTAGGTATGATTGATATGAATAAATTAAAGAGTGAAATGAAATGTAGCAAAACAGATGTTGATACTTATGACATCTTTTTAGATTTTACTGAAAGTGAACTTGATGAATACATAAAAAAAAGATTAGATTATAGTTCAAATAACATTAAAGCATACAAGCAAAAATATGATGAAATAGCAAAAAAATATCCCAATGTATTAAAAGTATTTGAAAAATCAATGCCTATTACATTAAATATAGAAGAAATGAAACTACTTATAGAGTTAATAAAACTAAATGAAAAAGTAAGAACAGAAGAAAGAAAAATGTGTTTTAAGTTAGGAATAAGTGAAGTTTTAGACTTTTAAGAAAGATATGAGAAGTTGAGTAAAATCAGCTTCTTTTTTTAGCTTAATGGAAAGAAGGACACTATGAAGAATAAATTATATAAAATTTTTCTAAATATAAATGAAAAGACAATATTATATGATATAATAAGGATGACTTTTTTATAATAATTTGAAACTAATTAGATTTTAATAGCTTTTGTTTACTTTTATAACAAGGCAGAAAGGAATAAAATTTAATATGATAATAGAAGAATCAAAAATTTTAAGGGATAAATTGAAAAATATTATAAATGATAAAAATTTTGAAACACACTTTGAAGAAATAGAAGTTAATAATAATATTCCATTTACATTAAATAAGAAGGATTATAAAGTAAAAGAAGGAAAACCTCAATATACAAATGCATATAAATTTGGAAAAAGTGGGAAAGCTGTGGCTGTACTGAGTAAAAGAACAATATCTAGATATACTAGTGATGACATAGAATATCCTGATCCTATCAACTATGATAAATTAGTTGGAAAAAATGGCAATAGAAATGATGATAATATAGGAATTTTTCAAAAATGCCATATAATCGGATATCATTTATCGGCAAAATTTTCAGATTATAATAATATTTTTATTGGAACTGAAAATTTGAACACTGGTGCAATGAAGAAAATAGAAAATGATATTGTAAGTAAAATAGAACAAGATGATAGAAAGATAATATATAAAGTTACACCAGTTTATATGTTTAAAAAAGATATTGTACCATTTGGAGTATTATTTGAATATGAAACTATTGATAAAAAAGAAAAAATATATGGATGTAAATTTTGTTACAATATTCAAAGAAATCATAAAATTAATTATTTTGATGGAAGTAATAGAAAAATTGAGAATATACCAATGAAAAATGAAGATAATTTGGATAAACCTAAAAACAAATCTATCATTTCATCAGAAAGGAAACAATACAAAAACTATTATTTAAATATAAAAAATAATAGTTTTCATCTAGTGTATGATGAAAAAGAAAAATGTGAAGATCTAAAAGGATTACAAATAAAATATATTCAAGAAGTTACTGGGAAAAAAGAAGAGATATTGGCTAATGATAGCTTTAGCATTTGTAAAAAGTGTGAAAAAAAATATAATGATAAATTTGATGATGATATTGGTGCAGAATAAATTAAAATAGTGATTTAAATTAGAAATAAAAAAGCATTAAAAATGTAAGAAGTTGAATAAAATCAGCTTCTTTTTTATACTTAAAGGAAGGGAGAATGATATTATGGAAGATAAATTATATAAAAAATTAGAAGATGAATTAAAAGAATTTAAGAAAAACATAAAAGAAAAAGGAGCAGACTATGCAATAGATAGAGCATACGAAATTACAGTAAAACAAGAAATAATAGATAGTATTAAAAATGATAATACTTTATCTAAAACACAAACAAATGCATTATTATCTGAAACAAATGTACTTGATGAATTATATGATGACTGGATAAGTTCTGACGGAAATATGAGAGAAAATATCAATTATGTAGTTGAAGAAAGCATATATATTATAACTGATAACTATAAGAAAGAACATAAAAAAGATAAGGAAAAAGAACGTTAGGAGGTATAAATATGTCAAAATACGTATCAAAAGATTTAGTAAAAAAAGCAAAAGAAATTGACTTATTGACTTATTTTAGAATTTATAATCCTAGCGAATTAGTAAAAAAAGGAGCTGATACTTATTCGTTAAAGACACATGATAGTGTCATTATAAATAATGGGTTATGGCATAGATTTTCTACTAATGAGGGTGGGAAAACAGCACTTGATTATCTAATTAAAGTTGAAAAAATGAGCTTTCAAGAAGCAGTAGAAAATGTATTAAGAGATAATATTACAGAACATATAACTATACCTAAAGTAGATAATAAAGAATGTAAAAGATTAGTTTTACCAAAAAAAGCAGGTACAAATAAACAAGTTATAGAGTACCTAAAAAATCGTGGAATAGACGAAGATATAATTGATGATTGCATTAAAAATAATCTCATATATCAAGAGAATAAAACAAATAATGTCGTATTTTTAGGCTACGATAATGAGGGAAATATTAAGTATGCAGGGTGTAGAAGTACAAATAATAAAAGAATTATGAGGGACGCAAAAGGTAGTTCAAAAGAGTTTTCTTTTAGGTTGCTAAGTGATATAAAAAATCCTACATTACATATTTTTGAGAGTAGTATTGACCTATTATCTTACGCAACATTATTAAAAAACAAAGGATATAATTACAAAAATCATAACCTAATTGCTCTTGCAGGAGTGTATCAACCAAGTTCTAATATAGAACAAAGTAAAGTACCAATAGCAATACAAAATTACTTAAAAAGTAATGAATATACAAAAGATATTGTATTACATTTTGATAATGATATAGCAGGAAGAGAGGCAACAAAAGCTATGATAATTGCACTAAATAAATATAATGTTTATGATGTTCCTGCACCATTTGGTAAGGACATAAATGACTATTTATGTTTCACATTAGGATTAAAAAATAGACAAGAAATAGAATTATATAAAAATAAAAAAAGTAAGTATAAGGAACAAATTGGGGTACGATAAAATATCGTTATTTTTGATTTCTTGTCCTAGCAAGCACTGAATTTGGGAGACCGAAAAATCGGCTCTATCAAATTCTATACAATGGGGTAACTTACCCCAATCCCCAGTTTGTTTTGTAAAGGAGGGTAAGATGAGAAAGCGAAATATTCGAATACAAGTAAGACTTAATGATATAGAATATGCAAAACTATTAGATGATACTTCAAGAAGTAATGAAAATATTTCTAATTATATAAGAAAGCTAATATTAAATAAAGAAATTAAAGAAAAACCAGATATAGAATTCTTAAAAATATTAAATCAGCTGTCTAAAATAGGAGTGAATATAAATCAAATTGCACACAATGCTAATGCAAGTGGAAAGATAGAAAGCAAAAGGTATAATGAGGAAGCAAATATATTATTTAAGTTTGTAAAAGATTTAAAAGCAAAATATTTGTAAGAAAGGAGAAAGTGTAAATGGCTACTACGAAAATTTGGAAAGTTGTAAAAAGAATGGATCATGTAATAGATTATGTGGCTAATAAAGATAAAACTAAAAACATAGATTATAAATCTGATAAAGGTAACTATGAAATGATAGTAGATGACTTAAAAGATGTAATTGATTATGCTATGAACTCTGATAAAACAGAAAAGCAATTTTATGTAACAGGAATAAATTGTGAAGTAGAATCTGCTTATGAGGAAATGAATAATGTAAAAGACTTTTATCATAAAACAGATAAGATATTAGGATTTCATGCTTATCAATCATTTAAAGAAAAAATTTCTCCTGAAATTGCACATAAAATCGGAGTGGAACTTGCAAAAGAAATATGGGGAGATAGATTTCAAGTTGTCGTTACAACTCATACAAATACAGAACATACACATAATCATTTTGTAATAAATTCTGTTTCATTTAAAGATGGCTTAAAATATTATGATAATCATACAACATATTCTAGAATAAGACATTTATCAGATGAATTATGTAAGGAATATGGATTACATACATTAGAAGAAAAAACAACCAAAAGGAAACTAAAGTATGATAATTTTTACAAGAAGTCATTATATAATGATAGTTATTCTAAAAATGCTAAACGAGATATTGACCTTGCAATAAGACAAGCATATTCTTATGATGATTTTATATATTTAATGAAGAAATTAGATTATGAAATTATGGTTAGAGCAGGCAAGATTAGTATAAGAAAAAGTAATTATAATAGAAATATTAGAATTGAAAGACAATTTGGAGAAGAATATACAATAGAAAATATAAAACGAAGAATTATAGAAGAACAAGCTATAAGAATACCGTTTGTGGAAAATGTTTATAGTAGGAAAACATATTATCCTTTTGCAAAAAGGCATAAAAGAGCCAAAGCAAAAGGATTTATTGCTTTATATTACCATTATTGTTATATCTTAAAAGTATTTCCAACTAATGTACCACAACAAAGATTACCTGCAAGTATAAGAGCAGATGTTTCAAGAATGGACGAATTATCTAATGAGGCTAAATTTCTATCATCAAATAAAATAAAAACATTAGAAGATTTAATATCATATAGAGATGAAACTAATTTCAAAATAAATAGTCTATCAAATGATAGAGAAAAGTTATGGAAAATCAGAAAATTGTCAAAAGATGAGAATGACAGAAAAAAGTTAGCACAGCAAATCTCAACTTTGACAACTGATATAAATAAATTAAGAAAGGAGGTTGATATGTGTGATGATATAAGAGTTAGAAGTGTAAAAATAGATGAAAATCTATCAGAGATTGATACACAAGAAAAATTAGAAAAGGAAACACAAGAAAAAATAAAACAAGAGAAAGTAAATAAAAGAAAGGAGTAATTAAAATGGGAGTAAGTGGAGATGCTTCAGAGCAAATTGTAAGATTAAGTTTAGAGGGATTTGAAGTCCTTGCAAAATTAACAGGTAGTGGTGCTAAAAATATAGCTGTTATGTTATACACTATATTAAAAGACCAAAAACAAACAAAAGGAAAGACAAGACTTAATAACATGTTAAAGTCAGGAAAGCCATTAAAGATTTTTTCTATTAAAAATGAGGACTTGGAAAGATTTAAGTATGAGGCAAAAAAATATGGAATATTATACTGTGCATTAGTAGATAGAAAAAATAAAAATATTGATGGAATGACTGATATAATGGTAAAAGATGAAGATTCATCAAGAGTAAATAGAATTGTAGAAAGATTTAAACTAACAACTGTAGATACTGTAAAAGTTGATACTGAAGTAACAAAATCTATTGAAAAAAGAGAGGCTCAAAAGAAAGAATTAGGAATACTAGAAAAGTCAAAAGAAGAACAACTTAAAGAAATTTTGTCAAAAAATCATATAGCAAAAGAAAAAACAACAGTAGGAAATTTCAATTCGGCGAAGACAAAAAACCCTCAGTCAGAGCCTTTCTTAAAAGCTTTAAAAATGCAAGAAGGGGTATCTAAAAGAGAGAAAAAACCTTCTGTTAGAAAAGAACTTGCAAAACTAAAAGTTGAAGTTAAAAGACGTGAAGAAAATAGAGCAAAAGAAAAGGATAATATAAAAATTACTAGTCCTAAAGAAAACGAAAAACAGGAAAGATAAGCTATTTAAGTTAGAAAAACAAAGAAAAAGGAGGTAATTAAATTGGAAGAAACAAGAACTGTTGATTTAGATATTTATGATTTTAAGTTAGTGATAAATGCATTGAATGAATTTAGAAATAAGAAACTTGCAGAAAATGTTGATACTGAAATAATTGATGAACTAATAAAGAAAATTTTAGATGCCCCATTAAAAAGAAAAGCAAAGGGAAATTACTCATTTGAGCGATAATAAGAAAATTGTTAGGTTATTTTATATTATAGGTATTATACCAGTAATATGGTTAGCACTTCTTCTTGCACCTTACATTAAAGGTGGGCTTATAGAAATAATAAAAAATGGCAGTATAGCATTAAGCAATCCATTTAACATCACATTTACAGAGAATAGTACAAAAACTGTTCTTATTTTTTTGCTAGTTTATATATTATCTATTCTCGTTTATGAGTCTACAAGGAAAAATTATAGAAGGCGAGAAGAAAACGGCTCTGCTAAATGGGGCAATGCAGTAGATTTAAACAAAAAATATAAACAACCTAATAATTACAATAAAATACTAACGAAAAATGTTTCAATAGGATTAAATGGAAAGAAACATAGGAGAAATGTAAATGTTTTAGTTGTTGGTGGAAGTGGCTCAGGTAAAACTTATAGTTATTGTAAGCCAAACGTAATGCAATGCAATACATCTTATGTTGTACTTGACCCAAAAGGCGAAATTGTTAGAGATACAGGAAATTTATTAGAAGAAAATGGGTACGACGTAAGAGTTTTAGATTTAATAAATATGGAAAAATCTTATTGTTATAATCCATTTGTATATTTAAAAACAGATAATGATGTTCAAAAGTTAGTAACAAACCTCTTTAAATCTACAACACCTAAAGGGAGTACAACTAATGATCCATTTTGGGGTGCGACCTGTTGCAGTTTGAAAAGAACTGCTTAAAATTATAAATTTATATATTTTAAAACTAATATTTCGATTGGTGGAATGATAGGGTAACGCCTTGAAACGCCACTTTAATACTCCGAATAGCGAAAATATTGTTGAGAATATTTTGGTTATAAGCTCGGTGAAGTCGGCAGAGAATTGCCCTAATGATTAAGAAATTAATCAAGGAAAGTGTCCTAGAGGTAGGATATGCAATCTATATGTCGGAAGTCTATAAAATACTCATGGTTAGAATTTTTACTAAGACGGGTAAAATGACGAAGTTTCCGAATGTACAAGTCTATAACGGGAGTTAGTCGAAAGGCTATAATCATTTTAATATGATGTTTGTGAGGTAGAGTAAGATTCCCAGAGATGAAATACCTTATATTATTACAGGTAATATCAAGCAAACAGGCTTATAGGAACGACCTAAAAGTATATATGTAAAGATAGAAATATTGGAACAGGGAAAGCTAACAATACTGAGGACTTAACACCTATGAAGTAGTTGTGAGGAATAAATAACTTACATTAATGTTAGTGAGAGTAGTGGCACAGTACCTATGAAACTCTGATAATAAGGAGTGGAGGGATAGCCACAAGTCAAAAATAATTAATTTATACAAAATTTACAAATTTTAGAAAGGAGTTCTAAAACATAAGGTTCTTGTAAGACTAATAGAGGTAATAAATCTTAGAAATAGGAGGAAAAGCCGACTTATGACAATTAAAAATCAAAAGTTCAAAAAGAAAAAGCATTTAAGAAATAATGAATATTATAATTTGCAAAATGAATTTGACAAACTATATGAACAAAGCAAAAAACGGAAAAAAGTTTAAAAATTTACTAGAACTAATTGAAAGTGAAGAAAATATACAACTCGCTTACAGAAATATAAAGAAAAATAAAGGTAGTAAAACAGCAGGAACTAACAACAATACAATTATTGCTATTGGAAAGACTAAAACAAATAATCTTGTCCAATATGTTAGAAATAGACTTGCAGATTACAAACCTCAAACTGTAAGAAGAGTTGAAATACCAAAACCAAATGGAAAAACTAGACCTTTAGGAATACCAACAATTGAGGATAGACTTATACAACAATGTATTAAGCAAGTATTAGAGCCAATTTGCGAAGCAAAATTTCATAAAGATAATTATGGATTTAGACCAAATAGAGGAACAAATCACGCAATAGCAATGGCAATGAGGTTTGCAAATATAAATAAGTTGTATCACGTTGTTGATATTGATATACACGGATTTTTCGATAATGTTGACCACTCAAAATTATTAAAACAAATATGGAGTATGGGAATACAAGATAAAAATTTATTGTGTATTATATCAAAAATGTTAAAAGCAGAAATAAAAGGAATAGGTATTCCAACAAAAGGAGTTCCACAAGGTCGGTATATTAAGTCCATTGCTTGCAAATATAGTTTTAAATGAACTAGATTGGTGGGTCTCAAATCAATGGTACACAAACAAAATGAAAACTAACTATTTGCGAGATGATAGCAGAATACATACTCAAAAGAAAACCAATTTAAAACAAGTAATGATAGTTAGATACGCAGATGACTTTAAACTGTTTTGCAAAACTCACGAACAAGCAGTAAAAATGTATTATGCTACAAAACAATGGCTAAAAGAAAGATTAAAACTGGAAGTTAGCGAAGAAAAAACAAAAATAGTAAATTTAAAAACAGGATACTCTGAGTTTTTAGGCTTTAAATTAAAAGTTCATAAAAAGCGTAGTCGTTGGGTTGTCAAATCACATATTTGCGATAAATCAAAGAAACAAATAAAAGCAAATATTAAATCAGCAATAAAAGAATTAGGAAAACATAAAGATAAACCAAGTGCATTAAAATTAAACTCTGTAATACTAGGAATACATCAATATTATAAAATAGCAACAAATGTATATATAGATTTTGAGAAGATTGCCTATGGACTTACTAAGAGCCTTAAATGTAGAACAAAAACATTTGCTGGAAACAAAGGAAGTAAAAGCAAAACATTCATAAAATACTATGGCGGTTATAGTGGCAAATTGATTTATATAAAGGGAATAGCAATATTTCCTATACATTATATTAATACAAAACCACCATTATGCTTTTCACAAGATATGTGTAACTATACTTCGCAAGGCAGAATGAAAATACATAACAATTTAAAGAAAATTGATAAGTACATTTTAATATATATAATGAGAAATCCAATAACAAATGCAAGTGAAGAATTTAATGACAATAGAATTTCATTATATGTAGCACAAAATGGAAAATGTGCAGTTTCAGGAAAGCCTTTACAAATTGGAGATATGGAAGTGCATCATAAAATTATGAAACAAAAAGGTGGAACAGACAAATATCAAAACTTGATATTCATAACGAAAAATGTCCATAAATTGATACACATGACTGATATAGGAAAAATAAATGAATATTTGCAAAGCGAAAATTTAGATGAAAAGCAAATGCAAAAACTTAATGAACTAAGAGAATTAGTTGGAAATTGTAAGTTAGTATAAAAGTTATTTTTGATGGAACGCCGTATGAAATGAAAGTTTCACGTACGGTGTGGAGCAGGGGAAAATCTGGAGATTATATCAAAAGATTACCTATTGCTATATACTGCTGCAAGTATGCTACTTTTATCTTTAATATTTTATTTAAAATATGAAGCACCTAAAGATGAACAAAATTTTGTAATGGTAATGGAGCTGTTAAGAGCAGGGGATGTAAAAGAAGATGATGACGATTATGTAAGTCCTCTTGATATGTTATTTAATAGATTAGAAACTAAAAGTCCAGAACATATTGCTTTAAAATATTATAGAGCATATCATTCAGGAAGTGCAAAAACATTAAAATCTATTCAAGTAACTCTTGCAGCAAGACTTGAAAAATTTAATTTAGAAAGTGTAGCACAACTAACGCAAACAGATGAATTGGATTTACCAAGTTTAGGAGAAAAGAAGGTAGCATTATTTGCAATAATACCTGATAATGACACTTCATTTAATTTTTTAGTAAGTGTATTATATACACAACTATTCCAACAACTATTTTACCTAGCAGACTATAAATATGGTGGAAGTTTACCAGTACACGTTCATTTTGTAATGGACGAATTTGCAAATGTAAGTTTACCTGATGATTTTGATAAAATTCTTTCTGTAATGAGGAGTAGAGAGGTATCTGTTTCTATTATTTTACAAAATCTTGCACAATTAAAAGCATTATTTGAAAAACAATGGGAATCAATAGTTGGAAATTGTGATGAGTTTCTATATTTAGGTGGAAATGAACAATCTACTCATAAGTATGTATCAGAACTTTTAGGAAAAGCAACTATTGATACTAATACCTATGGCAGAACTTATGGAAGTCATGGTAGTTATTCTACAAATGACCAAATTGCAGGTAGAGAATTACTTACACCAGATGAAGTACGAATGCTAGATAATAGGTATGCTTTACTATTTGTAAGAGGCGAAAGACCTATAAT
>CAZASP010000014.1:0-17782 GCA_964487865.1 uncultured Clostridium sp.
TTCAACAATTACTTTTGGAGTTAAATTTTTAACAAAATTATTTGCTTTCCTATATAAATTAGATGATTCGTTTGCTCTACCAGATATGATAAGTGGTGTACGAGCTTCATCAATTAAGATACTATCAATTTCGTCCACAATTGCATAATGTAATCCTCTTTGTACTAATTGATTTTTATATATAACCATGTTGTCTCTTAAGTAGTCAAAACCAAATTCGTTATTTGTACCATAAGTAACATCTGAATTATATGCCTCTTGCTTTTCTTTTGGCTCCATTCCATTTATAACTAATCCAACAGATAAACCTAAAAACTTATATAGTTTTCCCATCCACTCACTATCTCTTTTTGCTAGATAGTCGTTAACAGTAATAACATGTACACCTTTACCTTCTAAGGCATTTAAATAAACTGGTAATGTAGCAACTAATGTTTTACCTTCACCTGTTTTCATTTCTGCTATTCTACCTTGATGTAGAACAACACCACCAATTAATTGCACGTCAAAGTGCCTCATTCCTAATACTCTTTTTGATGCCTCTCTGACTACTGCAAATGCTTCTGGTAATATATCATCTAGCGTTTTTCCGTTTTTTAATTGTTCTTTAAAATAAGGAGTTTTATCTCTTAATTCTTTATCACTTAGTCTTGACATTTCTTCTTCTAAGCCATTGATTTTTTCTACAATTGGCATAATTCTCTTTACTTCTTTTTCACTGTATGATTTAAAAATTTTGTTAAATACACTCATTTTGATTCTTCCCTTTCTCGTAATTATTTTTTTACTTTGTTACTATATCATGAAAATGTCTTTTTATCAAGTATTTTTTAATATTTTCATATTTTTAAAACAAAAACATACAATTTAATAAAATATTATTAAATGCGAGGTAAAAGTTATGTTTATTTATAATGTTAAAATTAATGGCAGTAAAATATTTAAATATTTTTTTGTTGCAATTGTTATACTAGTCATTATTATTGTTGGTATTGTCACTTTTAAAGTTTTTCATGGTGCTAATAATTCTGTTGAAAAATCATCTTGTACGCCACAAAGTCAAATTTCAAAATTAACAACTAAAAATTATACAAGTGTTTTAAAAGCAGTTCATGAAAATATTGATGATTATGTTGGAAATAAAATTAGTTTCACAGGATATGTTTATCGCGTGGAAGATTTGAAGGATAATCAATTTATTTTAGCCCGAGATATGGTTATTTCTTCTGATTTTCAATCAGTTATTGTTGGTTTCTTATGTGAGTGCAAAGATAAAGTAGAATTTAATGATTATACTTGGGTGGAGATAACTGGTGAAATTACTAAAGGTGATTATCATGGTGACATGCCAATTGTAAAAATAACTGAAATCAAAAAAATCGATAAACCAAACGAAGAATTTGTATATCCACCTGATGAAAGTTATATTCCCACAAGTGGTATAATTTAGCAACTTTTCTTTACTTTTTTTACCTCATATGATAAAATAGGACATATTTATTATGGAGGTAGAATAAGTGAAAAATGAATTAATTCTAATTTTAGATTTTGGTGGACAATATAATCAATTAATAGCTAGACGTGTTAGAGAATGTAATGTTTACTCTGAGGTTGTACCATATAATATATCAATTGAAAAAATCAAAGAAAAAAATCCAAAAGGAATTATATTTACAGGAGGACCAGCCAGCGTATATGGTGAAGACTCTCCTCGCTGTGCAGATGGAATCTTTGATTTAGGCATACCAATGCTAGGTATTTGCTATGGTATGCAACTAATGACATATATTTTAGGAGGAAAAGTTGTAAAAGCTAATAAACGTGAATATGGAACAACAGATGTTTTAATTGATAATTCCTCCCCACTTTTACAAGGATTTGAAAAAACTAATGGATTTTTAATGAGTCATACAGATTATGTAGAAACTGTGCCAGAAGGATTTAAAAATATAGGTTTTACCACATCTTGCCCAAATGCTGCAATGGAAAATCCTGAAAAAAAATTATATGGAATACAATTCCATCCAGAAGTAAACAATTCTGTAAATGGAATTCAAGTTATTAAAAACTTTTTATTTAATATATGCGAATGCAAAGGAGACTGGCTTATATCTTCTTTCACACAAGAAAGTATTAAAAAATTAAGAGAAAAAATTGGAGATAAAAAAGCCTTATGTGCCCTATCAGGAGGAGTAGACTCATCTGTAGCAGCTGTTTTATTATCAAAGGCAATAGGAAAAAATTTAACTTGTATATTTGTTGACCATGGATTACTCCGCAAAAATGAAGGTAACGAAGTTGAAGAAATATTTAGAAATCAATATGACATCAATTTAATTAGAGTTAATTGCCAAGATAGATTTTTATCAAAGCTTGCAAGAGTTACAGACCCTGAAAAGAAAAGAAAAATTATAGGTGAAGAATTTATACGTGTATTTGAAGAAGAAGCTAAAAAAATTGGAAAGGTTGATTTTTTAGTACAAGGAACCATCTACCCTGACGTAATTGAAAGTGGTTTAGGAAAAAGTTCTGTTATAAAAAGCCATCATAATGTTGGAGGACTACCGGACTATGTGGACTTTAAAGAAATTGTAGAGCCACTAAGAGACCTATTCAAAGACGAAGTACGTAAAACTGGTCTTGAATTAGGAATACCAGAAAACCTAGTATATAGACAACCATTCCCTGGTCCGGGACTAGCAATAAGAGTAATTGGAGAAATAACTAAAGACAAGTTAAACATACTAAAAGAAGCAGACAGTATCTTCCGCGAAGAAATTGCAAAAAGCGGATTACATAAAAAAATAAATCAATATTTTGCAGTATTAACAAATTTAAAATCTGTAGGAGTAATGGGCGATGAAAGAACATACGATTATACTATAGCATTAAGAGCTGTAGAAACAACAGATTTCATGACAGGAGTTTGGAGCAAAATACCTTATGAAATTTTAGAAAAAGTATCATCTCGTATAGTAAATGAAGTTAACCATGTTAATCGTGTAGTATATGACATTACATCAAAGCCACCAGCAACAATTGAATGGGAATAAATATGCAATCAGTTTTTATCAAAAATTGTTTTAAATACACCCTGATCAATAAGACTTGCAAAAATGTTTTTGAAAATGATTAAAACTATAGGACCTATTAATAGTCCCAATACTCCAATTATTTTGAAACCTGTATACATTGCAATTAAAGTAAATATTGGGTGTACTCCAATGTTTTTGCTAACAAGTTTTGGTTCTAAAAGTTGTCTTACAACTGACATTATTATTAATAATACTATTATTGCTATTCCTAAGTTTAGGTCTCCATTTATGGCACTGATAATAGCCCATGGTATCATTACTGTTCCTGAGCCAAGTATTGGCAGAGCATCTACGAAACCAATAAATAATGCCATTAGTAATGGATATTGTATTGCAAATCCTGCAAATTGTAAGATATATAAACCTATTAAAGAAATTATAAAAGATACTATTATTAAGCTTGCTTGTGCTTTTAAATAGCCTCCTAACGTTTTTATTAATTCTCTAAAATGTACTCCTATTTTCTTTACCCAAATTTTTGGTAAATGATGTTCAATTTGGTCTAAAATGTATATTTTGTCTACACATATAAAATATAACGCAATTACTGTTATACCAATAGATATAGCAATTGATGGCAAGCTAGTAACAAAATTTATTAATCCTGTTAAAGCATTTCTAAGCCAATTTGATGCTGTCTGTAATAGGTCTCCTGTGGAATTTTGAATTACATTTAAAATTTCATCTGATAAGTGAATTTTATCAAATTGAAATTGATTTATAAAGTTTTGAAATTGTGCATATGCTTTATCAAAATAATCATTAAGTCCTTGTAATAAGCTTGAAGATTCAGAAAATAATGTAATTAAAATCCATGTTAAACTTCCTAGAATTATTAGAGATGCTAGTAAAAAAATAATAATTGAACTGCTTCTTCTTGTTAACTTTGTTTTCTTCATGATATATTTTATAGCTGGTTCAATTATAAGAGATATTATAAAAGCTATTAAAAATGGCATATAAAAAATAGAAAGCTTTAATGCTACATATAATCCAACAAGAATTAAAACAACATATAAAATATTTTTAAGAACTCTTGTCCAATAACCAACGTCAATTATCATTTCTGTCCTCCCATTTTATTCTAGTGGTAATTATTACCAGCTTCCTTTTTTTATAAATTGCTTTACACTATATTATTCTATGTAAAAGGACGGAATATTATCCGTCCTTTTGGTTATATTTTTAATTATTCTGCATTATTTTGTTCATTACAATTACAAATTCCTTCAATAGTTGAACAAACTTGTTGTTTTCCTAATTCAGTATCATTTTGCGCTAAATTTCCTAAAGTTAAAATACCTATAACTTGATTATTGTTATCACATACTGGTAATCTTCTTATTTGATTTTGTGACATTTTACTTTCTGCATTTGTCATATCATCTTCTTGTGAACAAGTACAAACATTACATGTCATAATTTCACTTACAGGACAATTTTTTGTATCTTTTTCACATGCTACTGCACGAAGTAAAATATCTCTATCTGTTACAATTCCGCAAATACTATTATTTTCATCACAAACAGGTATACAACCAACATGATTTTCACCCATTAATTTTGCTACTTGATTTATTGTTGTATTTGTATTAACACAACAAACATCATTGCACATACAATCTTTAACTTTCATTTTCTTACCACCTTTCAAAATTTCTCAATTTTATTTTCTGCAATTTTAAAAATTTTATGTGAGAAATAATAACGAAAAATGGTAAATTTTTCTCATTAAATTTCATAAATATCACGAGGCATTATTGGTGGTCTTGGTCCTTGATTTGGTCCTCCTGGATATGGTGGTCTCATTGGTGGTCTTGGAGGTGGAGGCATTGGCGGACGATTATTAGGAAAATTTCCTGGTCTTCCTAAAAATTCTCTAAGTAATAAAATACGAATTAAATCACGTAATCCATTATTTCTAGACTGCCTATTCTCCCCTCTACTTTCTGGTTTTGCAGTTTCTCGTCTTACATAATTTGTGCTGCTTCTATTTTCCGTTGAATTATTTGTTACGTTATTGGTTGTATTTTTAGTTGTATTGGTAGAATTTTGCACTTCATTTGTCAAATTAATATTAATGCTAATATTATTATCAGATGTTTCAAGTGCTGAATAAATTTCTTCCGTTAATTCATCTACTAAAGCTGGCGTTACTGGCTTTGTATTGCTTGAACATGCTTTTGAAACCATTGGATATACAATTTTATATATTTCTGGATAACATTCCTCTAATTCTAAATTATTTTGTCCTTCTGTTCTAAATTGATATGGCATTGGTTGATAATTGTTTTCATATGAATAGTTAGGATATCCTAAAATGCTTCTTATGTATTCCTCATATGATTCATTGTTATACATATAATAACCCTCCTTATTATTTTGGTATATTATATGCATTTTTTTTAATTTGTTGCTAATTAATTTTTAACCATTTTATTAACCAAATCTTTAAACTGATTTCCCCTATCTGCAAAATCCTTAAACATATCAAAACTTGCACTTGCAGGAGAAAACAAAACAACATTTCCAGGTTTAGCCAATCGATGTGCTAAAGAAACAGTTTGTTGTAAAGAATCGCACATATAAATAGGCAGATCTTTATTTTGTTGCTCTAATTCTTTTTTAACACAGTCAAAAATTTTTCCAGCAGTTTGACCTATAAGAATAAGCCCTTTCACCTTTTGGACAATTGTTTTTGCTAACGGCTCATAATCTAAGTTTTTATCATATCCACCAGCAATTAATATAATATCTTCATCAAAAGCATTTAAGCCTGATAGCGTTCTTGTAGGTGATGAACTAGCTGAATCATTATACCATTTTACTTGATTAATTTCAGTAATAAATTCAATTCTATGTTCTACTGGTTTAAATTCTTTAATTGCCTCAACAGCTTCGTCTATTGATACAAAAGTTTTAGTAGCTGCGATAGCAGTCGCAATATTTTCCAAATTATGAATTCCTCTTAAAATAATGTCATCACTGTTTAAAATATGTTTTCTAACTCTATCTTCACATTCTTTTATTACTTTTCCATCAACTATAAATCCGTTATCTAATTTTTCTTTATGACTAAAGAAAATAACCTTGCCATTTGCTTCTTTAGCACAGTCTCTTGTTATTTCATTATCATAATTTAAAATCAAAATTCCATTTTCCTCTTGATATTTAAATATTGTTTTTTTAGCTTCTATATATTCTTCAAAATCTTTATGAATATTTAAATGATTTGGTGTTATATTAGTAATAACAGCTACATCCGGACTTACTTCCATTCCCATTAATTGAAAACTACTTAATTCTAAAACAAGAATATCTTCTGGCTTCATTTCTGGAAGTTTTGTAAATAAAGGATTTCCTATATTTCCTCCTAAATAAGTAGAATATCCCGCTTTTTGTAAAATACTATAAATAAGACTTGTTGTTGTGGTTTTTCCATCACTACCAGTAACACCAATTATTTTGCAAGGACACATTTTCATTAATATTTCAATTTCTGATGTTACAATAGCTCCTCTTGCCTCTTCTTGTTGTAATTCAAATCTTGTTGGTAAACAACTAGGAGAACGGAAAATAATATCAAATCCTTTTAAATTTGATAAGCAATTTTTTCCTAAATAAAATTTAAATCCATATGCTGTTATTGCATCCATTGTTTTTTTTGGAATAGCTTCTATATTTTTTTCATCAAAAACTGTTACTCTCGCCTTATTTTCATACATATATTTTAATAATGGTAAATTACTTACGCCTAATCCTATAATAGCCACTTTTCTAAATTTTATGTATGCATTAAATTCCTCTAATTTCTGATTTTCAAAACTCATATTTTGCCTCCATGCTATTACATATTATTTCAAAATTTTTCCTTTTGTGATTTTTCTTTATTTTTCATATTATACATCAAATATAAGAAAAAGACAAATCAATATAGTATATTTTTGCTTTTAATAGGCAAAAATAATAGTGAAACTTGAATGGAGGTGCTTTTCATGTCAAAGAAAAACAAAGAAAATCAAAATAACAACAACAATAATAACAGAAACAATCAAAACAATAATAACAACGAAAAACAAAATAATAACAACTGCAGATAGTTATGTTATAAAAGAACCTATCATAATTCTAGATAGGTTCTTTTCTTTTTATATTGAATATTTTTTTCTTGCATTATATGAAGTGTGTAATAATTTTTCAGCTTTTTTACTTCCTGGTTTTTCTAAATATTCTTTATATATTTTCTTAAGAATTGGATTTTCATGAGATTTTCTAATTGTGCTTTTTTCATCTATTGTATATAAAGCATCTGCTCTTAATTTTCTTACATCAACTTCTGAGCGAGTTTTTGAACTTTTTATTGGTTGTCCTCCACCCATAATACATCCACCAGGACAAGCCATTATTTCTATAAATTGATAATCTGCTTTTCCACTTGCGATTTCATCAAGTATTTTTCTTGCATTTCCTAAACCACTTGCTGCAACAATTTTTATGTCTTTTCCTGCAATATTTACAGTAGCCTTTTTAATTCCTTTTCCGCCTCTTACTTCCTCAAAATTGATTTCTTTTAAATCTTTTCCAGTTAGCACATCTTGTGCAGTTCTAAGCGCTGCCTCCATTACTCCACCTGTTGTTCCAAATATTGCACCTGCTCCTGTTGCTTCTCCCATTGGACTATCAAAACTTTCATCTTTAAGATTAATAAAATCGATATTTGCTTGTTTAATCATTCTTGCTAACTCTCTTGTTGTGATAACAGCATCAACATCACGAAGATTATCTACTTCCATTTCAGGACGATTTTTTTCAAATTTTTTAGCTACACATGGCATTACAGATACCACATACATTTTTTTAGGGTCTATTTTTTCTTTTTTAGCATAATAAGATTTTAAAATTGCTCCAAACATTTGATGTGGTGATTTACAAGTTGATAAATGTGGCAATAAGTCAGGATAATTTGTTTCAATAAATTTTACCCAACCAGGAGAACAAGATGTAATCATTGGTAAATTGTCATTTTTTGAAAATCTTTCAACAAACTCATTGGCCTCTTCCATAATCGTAAAATCTGCTCCTGTGTTTGTGTCAAATACTTTATCAAAACCTAAACGTTTTAAAGCTGATACCATTTTACCTTCTACATTTGTTCCTATTGGTAAACCAAATTCTTCTCCAAGACCTACACGAACAGCTGGTGCAGTTTGTGCTATAACTATAGTATCAGGGTCTTTTAATTTCTCCCATACATCATTTATTTCTTCTTTTTCATGCAAAGCCCCTGTTGGACAGCTTTGAATACATTGTCCACAAAAAATACAATTCACATCATTTAAACTATTATTTCCAGCGGTTGATACACAAGACTCAAAACCTCTATTTACGCAGTCAATAGCACCTACTGTTTGGATATTTTTACATGTTGCAATACATCTTCTACATAAAATACATTTATTAGCATCTCTTACTATAGAAGGAGATTTATCATCTATTTCGTGTTCAATTATTTCTCCTTTATAGTCAATGTTTGTTACATTAAATTGAATAGCTAATTTTTGTAATTCACAGTTTCCTGAACGTATACAGGTTAAACAGTCTTGTGGGTGATTAGATAATATTAAATCTAACATCATTCTCCTTGCATCCATTATTTCAGGTGTATTTGTATGTACAACCATTCCTTCTTCTGCCATTGTTATACAAGAAGGAATATATCCTCTTCTTCCTTCTATTTCTACTATGCACATTCTACAGTCACCAACAGCATTTATTTCTTTTAAATAGCATAATGTAGGAATATCAATTTCCATTTGTTTAGCTGCTTGTAAAACTGTAGTTCCCTTTTTTACTTTTACTTCTTGCCCATCAATTGTTAAGGTTACTAATTCCTCTTTCATAATTTCCTCCTTAAATCAATTTATCTTTATTATCTAATTTCCAATAGCTTTAAATGGACACTTTGATAAACAAGTACCGCACTTAATACATTTTTCTTGATTAATAGTTCTTACTTCTCTTGCTTGACCTTCAATAGCATCAACTGGACAATGTTTTTGACATAAACCACAACCTTTACATTTATCTGGATGAATTGTGATTTTTGACATTGCTTTACACTCCAATGCTCTACATTGTTTATCTATTGCATGTTCTTCAAATTCTTTTCTAAAATATCTTAATGTACTAATAACTGGATTTGGAGCACTTTGTCCTAGTCCACAAACACTTGCTTTTTGTATCATTTCTGCTAACTTTTGTAATTTATCTAAGTCTTCAGCTTCTCCTTTACCATTACAAAGTTTTTCTAATATTCCTAACATCCTTTTTGTTCCTATACGGCAAGGTGTACATTTTCCACAACTTTCACTAACTGTAAATTCTAAATAGAATTTTGCTAATGATACCATACATTTTGTATCATCCATAATAATTAATCCACCTGAACCCATCATAGAACCAATTTGTTTTAAAGATTCATAATCAATTGGAGTATCTAAATGCTCTTTTGGAATACATCCACCAGATGGTCCTCCTGTTTGGGCTGCTTTAAAATCTCTTCCATTTGGAATTCCACCACCAATATCAAAAACAATCTCACGTAAAGTGGTTCCCATAGGTACTTCTACTAATCCAATGTTATTAACATTTCCACCTAAAGCAAAAACTTTAGTTCCTTTTGAATTTTCTGTTCCTATTGAAGAATACCATTTGCTTCCTTTTAAAATAATTTGTGCAATATTACTATAGGTTTCTACATTGTTAATTAATGTTGGTTTACCCCATAAACCATATTGTGCTGGATATGGTGGTTTTAATCTTGGTTGACCACGTTTTCCTTCTATTGATTCTAATAGTGCTGTTTCTTCTCCACATACAAAGGCTCCTGCACCTAAACGGATTTCAACATCAAAATCAAAATCAGTTCCAAATATATTTTTTCCTAATAAACCATATTCACGTGCTTGTTTAATTGCAATTTTAAGTCTTTGCACAGCAATTGGATATTCAGCCCTTACATAAATAAAACCTTTATTAGCGCCTATACAATATGCTGCAATTGCCATTGCTTCTAGTACAGAATGAGGATCTCCTTCTAATATACTTCTATCCATGAAAGCACCTGGATCACCTTCGTCTGCGTTACATACAACATATTTTTGCTTTCCTTCAACTGCTTTAGTAAGTGCCCATTTTTTTCCTGTTGGGAAACCGGCTCCACCTCTACCACGAAGACCAGATTTAGAAATTTCATCTATTACTTCATCTGGTGTCATTTCCTTTAAAACTTTTTCTAAAGCTAAATAACCATCAAATGCAAGATATTCATCAATTTCTTCTGGATTAATTACACCACAATTTTTCAAAGCAATTCTTTTTTGCTTTTTATAAAAGTTTAATTCATCTAGACTATTAACTTTTGTACCATCAATATCTTTTGCTAATAATCTATCTACTTTTTTGCCTTCAATTATATGTTTTTGTATAATTTCTTCGCAGTCTTCTGGTTTTACCATTGCATAAAAAGTATCTTCTGGTCTTATAATTACAATTGGTCCTTTAGCACACAAACCAAAACATCCTGTTTTAATTACACGAACATTTTCTATTTTCTTTTCTTCTATAATCTTACGAAATGTTGCTAAAATTTCTGGTGATTTTGATGATGTACAGCCTGTACCATGACATATTAAAATATGTTTTTCACGTGTATCTGCCTTTGTATTAACTCTTAGTTCTAGTTCTTTCCTTTTATCTTTTCTTATTTTATGAAGTTCTTCTATTGTTTTCATCGAATACCTCCTTATTACTGATTATTTTTCATTAATTCATCTAATACTTGGTCTAATTTTTGAACAGTTGCTTTTCCATATACTTCTCCATTTACTGTGAAAACAGGTGCTAGTCCACAAGCACCAACACATCTAGTTTCTTCAATGGAAAATAAACCATCTTTTGTTGTCTCTCCTGGCTGAATTTTCAACCTTTCTAATAATCTATCCATTATTTTTTGAGAACCTTTAACAAAGCAAGCTGTTCCTAAACATACAGATATATTGTATTTTCCTTTTGGTTTTAATGAAAATCTTGAATAAAAAGTAACAACACCATAAATTTCTGCCATTGGTATTGATAAAAATTCTGATAATTCTTTTTGGACTTCCATTGGAACATAACCATAATGTTCTTGTATTTCATTTAGCATTTGAATTAAATTATCTTTTATTGGTTTATATTCCTGAAATAATTTTTTTAGAAATGTATCACTCATAATTTTCCTCCTTAAAAAGATACCTTCTTTATTTTATAATAAAGGTATCTTTTTATTTTTATCTACTCTAATTTTATTTTATTTTACACAATAAGTCAATAAATTTTAAAAAATTCATTTATTTACCAAAAATATTAATTCATCAATACTTTCTTTTGGTGTAGATGCCCCTGCCATAACTCCTACTTTTCCTTTTATCCTATTAGTTTCTAATTCATTAGCTGTTTCTACTAAAAAAGTATTATTACAATTTCTTTTGGCTATTTCATAAAGTTTTTTTGTATTTGAACTATTTTTTCCTCCAATAATAATCATTGTATTAACCTTTTTAGCCAATTCTTCAGTTTCTTTTTGTCGTATTTCTGTTGCTCTACAAATAGTATTTTTTATAACAAGGTTTATATTTTTATCAATTTTTTCTTTAATAATTTGTTCAATTATATTAAATTGTTTTACACTAAAAGTAGTTTGAGCAATTAATAAAAGGTTCTTTTTCTTTGTCTGCATAAAAACATTAATTGCATTATCAACATCTTCCTTGTTTTCGATTATGTAACAATTATTTTTGCAATAACTTATTGTTCCAAGATTTTCTGGATGTTGTTTGCTTCCTAACAAGAAAATAAAATAATCATTTTGGCTAAATTCTTCTACAATTTTATGTATTTTTAAAACATTTGGACAAGTGCAATCTTGTATTTCTATATGCATTTCTTCTGCTAAATCATAAATTTCTTTAGGTACACCGTGAGCACGAATTAACATTTTACCTTTAGCATCATTTATAGTTTCTACACACTTGACTCCTAGTTTTTCTAATTTTTGAATAACTTGTTTGTTGTGAACAATTTCTCCTAAACAATAAAGTGGTTGTTTTGCTTCTTGCGCTTCTTTTGTTGCTGTGTCAACAGCTCTTTCTACACCATAACAGAAACCAGCTGTTTTACCTATAATTATTTCCACGTTTTAAACCTCTTTCTTTTCAATAATATTATTAATTTCTTTTTTTAATTCATTAACCATATCTTTTTGTTTTATTTTTCTAATAATTTTTCCTTTTTTAAATAATAAGCCTTCTTGTATTCCTCCAGCAATTCCAATATCAGCTTCTCGTGCCTCTCCTGGTCCGATTAACGCTACATCCCATTACAGCAACAGTAATATCCGTTTCGATAGTTTGTAAAAATTCTTCCATCTCTTTTGCAATTGGAATTAAGTCAATTTGAGTTCTACCACATGTTGGACAAGAAATTAAAGTTGGAGATTTTTTATATAAATTACAATTTTTTAAAATTTCTTTTGCAACTTTTATTTCCTTTATAGGATCATCTGAAAGTGATACACGAATTGTATCACCTATTCCCTGTCTTAATAATCCTCCTAACCCTATGCTAGATTTAATTGTTCCACTAAATTCTGTGCCTGCCTCTGTAATTCCTAAATGAAGTGGACATTTGAATTCTTTAGAAGCTTTTTCATAAGCTTCCATACATAGGTCTAAATTAGATGCTTTAAGAGATATTAAATAAGAATGAAAGTCTAATTTATCTAATATTTCTGTGTGTCTTTTTGCACTTTCTATCATAGCCTCTGCAGTTGGTTTTCCATATTTATCTAGCAAATCCTTTTCCAAAGAGCCTGCATTTACGCCAATTCTAATAGGAATTTGATGTTCTTTGCAGGCATTTACAACTGCTTTTACTCTTTCTTCTGAGCCAATATTGCCTGGATTAATTCTAATTTTATCAACTCCTGCCTCAATAGCTTCCAAAGCAATTTTATAGTCATAATGAATATCTGCTACAATTGGTATATTAATTTTTTGTTTAATTTCTTTAATTGCTTTTGCATCTTCCATATCTAAGCATGCTACTCTTATAATTTCACATCCGGCTTTTTCTAATTGTTGTATTTGTTTTACTGTTGAATCTACATCTTTGGTTTTTGTATTACACATAGATTGAATAACAACTTTATTTTGTCCACCTATTTGTATATTTCTGACCATTACAGGTCTCGTTTCTGTTCTTTTCATTTTTAATATCATTCCCTTTTCTAGTACAAAATTATAGCTATATTTAATTCATTTCAACTGCTCCAACAATTTCGTTTATATCTTCAATTTGATGTTTCTTCATGTAATTTTCAATGCCAACTACTGTACTAACAGCTGTATAAGGATTTATAAAGTTTCCAGCACCTATTGACACAGCATTTGCTCCTGCTAACATAAATTCTATTGCATCTTCTCCGTTTACAATACCACCCATTCCAAGAATTGGTATATTTACCGCTTGTGCTACTTGATAGACCATACGTACAGCTACTGGTTTAATTGCTGGTCCAGAAAGTCCACCAGTATTATTAGCAAGAACTGGTTTTCTTTTTTCTATATCAATTTTCATAGCTAATAATGTATTTATTAAAGAAACTGCATCAGCTCCCCCATCTTCTACAGCTTTTGCAATAGAAGCAATGTCTGTTACATTTGGTGTTAGTTTTACAATTAAAGGCTTGTCTAATACTTTTCTTACAGCTGTTGTTACTTGCTTTACACCATCATATGTATTACCAAATGCCATACAACCAGCCTTTACATTTGGGCAAGACAAATTTAATTCAACACCATCTATATCTAATGTATTTAAGATTTTGCAAAGTTCTACATATTCATCAATGCTACTTCCACAAGCATTAACTATAATTGCAGTATCAAATTTTCTTAGGAAAGGCAAATCATTTTCTGCAAAATATTCTACTCCTGGATTTTGTAATCCAATAGAATTTAACATTCCACTTGCTGTTTCACATACTCTTGGTGGTTTGTTGCCACATCTAGGTTTTAGAGAAGTACCTTTAGTAATAATTCCTCCTAATTTACTTAAATCAAAGAAATTATTATATTCTCTACCATATCCAAATGTTCCAGATGCTACAGTTACTGGATTTTTCATTTCAATTCCTGCAAAATTAATTTTTGTATTCATATTGTTTTAATCCCTCCATTCCATTTTCTTTTGCTATTTGAATTTGCTTATATTTTTATATTTCTACATCTTTAGCATTAAAAACAGGTCCAGCCTTGCATACATGCCAATATTCTGGATCGTCTTTGGTACTATTTGCAGTTTTAACAGCACAACCTAAACATACTCCTAATCCACATGCCATCTTTTCTTCTAACGATATCTGACAAGGCATATTTTTTTTAATTGCTAATTTTTGTACAGCTTTCAACATTGGTAATGGTCCACAAGCATAAATTGAATCTATTTTTCCATCATCAATATCTTTTTCTAAAAAGTTGATAGCAAAACCTTTTTCTGCATAACTACCATCATCTGTTGTCAAAACAAAATTATCAGATACATTTTTAAATTTATCTTCTAATACGACAAAATCTTTGCCTCTAAAACCTAGATAAATATTAACATTTTTATTTGCATTTTTAGCACATTTTGCTAATTCATATAGTGGGAAAACACCAATTCCACCACCAATAATGGCTAAATTTTGATAATCTTCATATTGGAAAGTTCCATAACCTAATGGTCCAACGATATCAATTTTATCGCCCACATTTTTTTTAGATAATATTTCTGTTCCTTTTCCTTTTACTTGAAATATAAACTCTAAAATTCCTTCTTCTTTTTCTAAGTTATAAATGCTTATAGGTCTTCTCAAGAAAGGTTCTACTTGTTCAGATACTCTTATTTCAATAAAATTACCCGGTTTTGCATTTTTTACAATATTAGGTGCCTTTACAGTAAATTTAAAAATATCCGGTTTTAATTGTTCTTTTTTTACTAAATCTGCTAAAAATAATTCTGGCATAATTTTACCTCCTTTAAATATAAACTTGTGCCTGTCCCAGAATACGCACTTACCTTATAAAATATGTTAATTCTTCTTTCATTTTTATTGCTTCTGCTCTTGTTGCCTCAGCATACTGTTCTTGTGAATATTTGTCTTTCCATTTGTCTGATTTGTATGCACACATTAGACTTCTTGAAGCATTTACAATTCCGCCTAATCCGTTTGAGTCGAATCCAAGTGCTATATCTTCTGCTTTTCCGCCTTGTGCACCATATCCAGGAATTAAGAAAAATGTATGTGGGGCTATTTTTCTTATTTGTTTTAGCTGTTCAGGATATGTTGCTCCTACAACTGCTGCTACACTACTATAATTATATTTTCCCCTTAGTTCTTCTCCCCATTTTTCTACTAATTCTGCCATTTGTAAATATACTTCTTTTCCATTTTCTAATTTTAAGTCTTGTAATTCTCCTGATGATGGATTTGATGTTTTTACTAATATAAATATTCCTTTATTATATTTTTTACAATCTTCTATAAATGGTTTAACACAGTCTGTTCCCATATATGCATTTACAGTAACAAAGTCTACATCATAAATTGCTTCTAACTTTTCTCCGATTGGAGTTCTTCCTAAAAATGTATTGGAATAGCCTTGTGATGTTGAACCTATATCTCCTCTTTTACTGTCAGCTATTACTACCATTCCTTTTTCTTTTGCATATTTACATGTTTCTTTAAATGCTTCCATACCTGGTATTCCATACATTTCGTAAAATGCTATTTGAGGCTTTACTGCTGGTATTATGTCACAAGTTTCATCAATTAATTTTCTATTAAATTCTATAATTGATTTTTCAACTCCTTCTAAATCCTTTGAGTATTTACTTGTTACACATTCTGGTATCATTTCATATCTTGGGTCTAATCCCATTACAGTTGGATTATTTGTTTGTTTGATTTTTTCTATTAATTTGTCAATTGCGTTCATAAACTTTTCTCCATTTCTTTATTTCTATTGTTAATATTCAATCTTTAAATTAATATAGATAATTTAGGTTTGACTAGCAACTATTTTTTGTATACAATTCTTCCACCAACTATTGTATATTGTACTCTTCCTTTTAATTTTTTCCCTATAAATGGACTGTTTTTAGATTTTGAAACTATCATTTCTTTTGTGTATATATAAGTTTCATTTGGGTCAAATATTGTTATATCTGCTACTTTTCCTTCTTCAATTATACCTCTATCTATTTTTAATAATTTTGCTGGATTATAAGAGGTTAATCTAACTAAATCTAGATAAGTTAAATCTCCTGTGTCGATTAAATTCATTATTTCAGCTGGCAATGCTGTTTCAAATCCTATAATTCCATTTGGTGCTGTTGCAAGACCTTTATTTTTTTCATCTTCAGCATGTGGTGCATGGTCTGTGATAATTGCATCTATTGTTCCTTCTTTTAGTCCTTCAATAATAGCTTTTCTGTCTTTTTCTTCTCTTAGTGGAGGATTCATTTTTGCATTAACACCAGATTTTAAAACTTCCTCTACTGTAAATGTAAAATAATGTGGGCATGTTTCACATGTAATTTTAACTCCTCTTTTCTTTGCATCTCTTACCATGTTTTTAGTAGTTTTTGTGCTAATATGACAAATATGAGCTCTAACGTCATTTGTTTCGGAAATAACTATTTCCCTTGCAGCCATAATTTCTTCTGCCTCTGGTAAAACGCCATTCACACCTAATTGTTCTGCTACTTTTCCTGCATTTATTGCTCCTGCTGCTACCGATTTTTCTTCACAATGTGATGCAACAAAAGTACCTAATCTATCTGCTTCAATAATAGCTTCCCTCATCATTTTACTATTAACAACAGGCATACCATCATCTGAAAAAGCAATGGCTCCTGCTTTTTTTAATTCTTCAAAATTAATTAATTCTTCCCCTTTTTCTCCTTTAGAAACTGAAGCATAAGGAAGAACATTACAAAGATTTACTCTTTTTGCTTCTTCTATGATTTTTTGCAAAACAATAGCGCTATCTGGTGTTGGTTTTGTATTTGGCATTGGGCAAATTGTAGTAAAACCACCACAAACGGCGCTTTTGCTACCTGTTTCGATTGTTTCTTTATGTTCAAAGCCAGGCTCTCTTAAATGGCAGTGCATATCAATCATTCCAGGTATAATATTAAAATTAGTACAGTCAATAATAGTTTCTGCTTCTTCTTTGATTTTATTTCCTATTTTTTTTATTTTGTCATTTTCAATTAGAATATCTTTTTTTGCAAATGTGTTTGTTTTGTAATCAATTAATGTTCCATTTTTTAATAATGTTTTCATTATTTACATCATCCTTTCCCATTTTTTAATGAAATTTGACATAACTAAATTGCAATTATTTCTCAACTTTTTTTCTACATTCTTTAATTTCATCTTTACTATATTATCATTTTATTCTTTTTTTTTCAAGGTTTTGTTGATTTTTTGTTACTATTATAATAATTTTTACATAACAAAAAATTCAGATGGTTTTGTTAACCATCTGAATTATAAAAATTTTTATAAGTGAAAAAAATTCACAGACTTCCTCACGACC
>CAZASP010000015.1:0-4484 GCA_964487865.1 uncultured Clostridium sp.
ATCCCAGGGGGCTTCTTAAAAAGAGAAGGAAAACCAAGTGATAAAGCAATATTAACATCAAGAGCCATTGATAGACCACTAAGACCACTATTTCCAAAAGATTTTAGAAATGATGTAGTAGTAGTAGGAACTGTACTTTGTGTAGACCAAGATAATTCACCAGAAATTGCAGCAATGATAGGAGCAGCAGCAGCTTTAGCTATATCTGATATTCCATTTGGAGGACCAACAGCAGCTGTAGCAGTTGGATTAATTGATGGTAAAATAATAATTAACCCAACTGAAGAAGAAAGAGAAAAAAGTGACTTAACATTAACTGTTGCTGCTACCGAAAATAAAATTACAATGATAGAAGCTGGTGCTAATGAAATACCAGATGATGTAATGTTAAAAGCAATTCAAGAAGCACATAAAGAAATAAAGAAAATTTGTAAATTTATAGAAGAAATTCAAAAAGAAATTGGAAAGCCAAAATTTGAATATCAATCTTTTGAAGTAGACCATGATGTATACGAATTCATCGAAGCAAATTTTAAAGATGAAATGAAAGAAAAAGTTCAAGAAGCAGACAAAGAAACAAGGGACAAAAACATAGATGAATTAACAACCAAAATAGAAGAAACTTACACAGAAAAATTTGGTGAAGAAGCATTTGAAGAGCATAAATCTGACATATCAGAAGCAATATATAAATTAGAGAAAAAATGTGTTAGAGAAATGATTTACTTTGAACATAAAAGAGTGGATGGAAGAGCATTAGATGAAATTAGACCTTTATCTTGCGAGGTTGGTTTACTTCCAAGAGTACATGGAAGTGCATTATTTACAAGAGGACAAACTCAAGTAATGTCTATTGCAACATTAGGAATGGTAAGTGAAGAACAAGTTTTAGATGGAATAGACACAGAAGAATCTAAAAGATATATGCATCACTATAACTTCCCAAGTTATTCTGTTGGAGAAGCAAGACCATCAAGAGGACCAGGAAGAAGAGAAATTGGACATGGTGCTTTAGCAGAAAAGGCTTTAGTTCCAGTATTACCATCAAAAGAAGAATTCCCTTATGCAATTAGAGTAGTATCAGAAGTATTATCTTCTAATGGTTCAACCTCTCAAGCAAGTATTTGTGGAAGTACATTAAGCTTAATGGATGCAGGTGTACCAATTAAAAGACCAGTTGCTGGTATTTCTACAGGATTAGTAACAAATCCAGATAATGATGAAGATTACGTTATGTTAGTTGATATACAAGGGTTAGAAGATTTCTTTGGAGATATGGACTTTAAAGTTGGGGGAACAGAAAAAGGAATTACAGCAATTCAAGTAGATATCAAATGTGATGGTTTAACTTATGAAATTATAAAAGAAGCATTTGAAAAAACAAGAATAGCAAGACAACATATTTTAGATGATGTTATGGCTCCTGTAATCAATAAACCAAGAGAAGATATTTCAAAATATGCACCAAGAATTGTAAGTACACAAATTAAAGTTGATAAAATAAAAGATGTTATTGGACCAGGTGGAAAAATGATTAACAAAATAATTGAAGAAACTGGTGTAAAAATTGACATCGAAGAAAATGGACAAGTATTCATTTATTCAAATGACAATGAAAAAGCAATTCAAGCATTAGAAATGGTAGAAGATATTGTAAGAGAAGTAGAAGTTGGTGGAATTTATTATGGTGAAGTAGTTCGTCTAATGAACTTTGGAGCGTTTGTAGATTTAGGATGTGGAGGAAAAGAAGGATTATTACACATTTCCAAAATATCTAAAGAAAAGGTTAAAAACATAGAAGATGTATTACATGTAGGTGATAAAGTAACAGTAAAAGTAATAAGTATAGATGATCAAGATAGAATTAATTTGAGTATGAAAGATTTTAATGACACAAAAGAAGAAAACTAAAACCCTCAAATGAGGGTTTTTATCGTTACTAGTCATTCTAACTTTTTGGTATATACTTTATGGCTTGCTAGTAACTTTATGATATTGAATTGGAGTTTTTTTATGGACAAAAACAAAAAAAATTATAAAATTAGTCGCATTATTTCACTAGTAATTTTATTTATTATTTTATATTTTGTATATCAATATTATCAACTTAATAATTTTAACAATTTTGTCAGAAGTGAGACAAATATTTATACTTCAAAATTTATAAGAGATAACAATATAAAATATAGCAAAAATAAAAGTTACAAGATTGAATCTGAAGAATATAATGATGCCATGTTTTATAAAACTGTAAAAGTGGACAAAAACCAGCCATACAAAGTAACATGTATGGTTAAAACAAATGGAGTAGAGTCTAAAGATGAAAATAATTCTGGAACAGGAGCACAAATTTCAATAGAAGGGACAACAGAAAGATCCATTGCTATATCTGGAACACAGGATTGGCAAAAAATAGAACTAATTTTTAATAGCAAAGGTAGAGAAGAAGTTAATATAGGATTTAGATTAGGTGGATATTTAGGAGAAGTAAAAGGAGAAGCATGGTTTTCAGATTTTACAATCGAAGAAGGTATAGCAGAACAAGATAATAATTGGAAATTTGCATGTTTTATTTTTAAAACTACAGATGTAAATATAAGTGGAAAACAAATTAAATTACAGGTTAGCCAAAGTGATATAAATGATATTACAAGTACAATTCATAGATTTGAAACATCTTGTGAAGAATTATCTAAAAATAAAATGACAGCACAATGTGATATTTATGAAGTTGATACACCATTGTCTAAATTATCTTATGATAACCAATTTGGTTATTTTGCATCAGCAGAAGATATAGAAAATCAAATAAAAGAAATTGTTAATTCAAAAAATTATGACCATATATTTGCAATTGTAAGGCTTGGCAATGAAGAATATCAAAATGATATTCAAGTTAATGATTGGATAGGTCTAGGTTCAATGGATTACTATGGAATTGGATTTTCAAATATACGCCTGCCAAACGATTCACAAAGCTATATATATAAATACAATAAAATAGTAAATACATTTCCAGAAGAAGTTTTTTTGCATGAATTTTTACACTCTTTAGAAAGAAATGCACAAGAATATGGATATGAAAGACCAGAATTACATGATTATCAAAAATATGGTTATAAAAATGAGAAATTAATAGGGCAAAAGAAATGGTACACAGATTATATGAATAAAAATATTAGTACATCAGAAGGAAAAATAGGATTACCACAAGAAATATATAATTTAAAACCAGCTAAAAGCACTGATTTTCAATATTCTTATGAAATAAAAGATGTGTTTAAACAACCAGAAAATATAATAGAAGAAATAAAAGAAATTATAGCTAATATAACAAATAAATTTAAACTTATAGTAAACATACAAAATGTTTAAACAAAGAAAGGTAAGAACTAATAGTGAAAGTATCAGATTTTAATTATGAATTACCAGAAGAATTAATTGCACAAACACCAATTAAAAATAGAGATGAATCTAGATTAATGATATTAAACAAAGAAAAACAAAATATTGAACATAAAATATTTAAAGACATTATAGATTATTTAGAACCAGGTGACGTGCTAGTTAGAAATAACACAAAAGTAATACCAGCAAGATTATATGGTAAAAAAGAAACAGGTGCAAATGTAGAATTTTTATTACTAAATAACATAGAAAGAGACATTTGGGAATGTATTGTAAGACCAGGAAACAAACTACATGTTGGGGCAAAAGTAACATTTGGACAAGGAATATTAACAGCAGAAGTATTAGAAATAATGGATGGAGGAACTAGAAAAGTACAATTTTATTATAAAGGAATTTTCAATGAAATACTAGATAAAATAGGTCTTATGCCTTTGCCACCTTATATTCACGAAGAATTAAAACAAAAAGATAGATACCAAACCGTATATGCTAAATACAATGGTTCAGCAGCAGCACCAACTGCAGGTTTGCATTTTACCGAAGAATTACTAGAAAAAATAGAACAAAAAGGTGTAAACATAGCAAATGTAACCTTACATGTAGGAATTGGAACATTCCGCCCAGTAAAAGAAGAAACAGTAGAAGCACACAAAATGCACTCAGAACATTTTTATATAAAACAAGAAGATGTAGAAAAAATAAATGAAACTAAAAAGTCAGGGAAAAGAGTAATTGCGGTTGGGACAACCTCTTGTAGAGTATTAGAAACAATTGCAAATGAAAATGGAATAGTAAAAGAAACAGAAGGAGATACTAAAATATTTATATATCCAGGATATAAATTTAAATGTATAGATGGTTTAATTACTAATTTTCATCTGCCACAATCAACTTTATTGATGCTAGTATCAGCATTAGCAGGAAAAGACTATATTATGAAAGCATATAAAGAAGCGGTAAAAGAAAAATATAGATTCTTTTCATTTGGTGATGCAATGCTTATCATTTGAATAACGGTTAAATCTGTAAAGGCGGACAAGGTCTTGTTTGCCTGAAACTTAAAAAAATAGGAG
>CAZASP010000015.1:4584-17516 GCA_964487865.1 uncultured Clostridium sp.
ATGGTACCAGGTCTCCAAGTGGTCCAGACAGTTATCTTATGGGAGCGATACCTGTTCATAAGTATTATAATGTTTATGGAGTAGGAATTTATAGTGAAAAATAGAGTATAGTTAGAAAGGGGTAAAAATGTCAGAAGCAGTAACTTACGAATTATTACATGAATGCAAACAAACGGGAGCAAGAAGAGGTGTTATACATACTCCACATGGCGATATACAAACACCAGTATTTATGCCTGTTGGAACTCAAGCAACTGTTAAGTCTATGACTCCAGAGGAATTAAAAGAAGAGGTTAAAGCAGAAATTATATTAGCAAATACTTATCACTTATATTTAAGACCTGGTAATAAAATAGTAAAAGAAGCGGGTGGATTACATCAATTTATGAACTGGGATAGACCTATTTTAACAGATAGTGGCGGATTTCAAGTGTTCAGTTTAGGCGAATTGCGAACAATTTCAGAAGAAGGAATAGAATTTAAATCACATTTAGATGGAAGTAAACATTTCTTTTCTCCTGAATCTGTTATGGAAATTGAAGAAGATTTAGGTAGTGATATTATAATGGCTTTAGATGAATGTGTAGAACATCGGAGCAAGTTATGAATACACAAAACAATCAATGGAAAGAACAACAAGATGGGCTAAAAGATGTAAAGAAGCACATATTACTGCAGATAAACAAGCTTTATTTGGAATTATTCAAGGTGGATTTTTTAAAGATTTAAGAGAAAAAAGTGTGGAAGATTTAATAAATTTAGATTTACCTGGATATGCTATTGGAGGAATTAGTGTTGGTGAACCAAAAGAGGAATTCTTAGAAATTTTAAATTATACAACCCCTCTTATGCCAAGTGATAAACCAAGATATTTGATGGGAGTAGGAACACCAGATTATTTAATTGAAGCAGTTATGGCGGGAATAGATATGTGTGACTGTGTATTACCTACAAGAATTGCGAGAAATGGAACAGCTATAACTTCTCATGGAAAAGTTGTAGTAAGAAATGCAACTTATGAAAGGGATTGGACTCCAATAGACCCAGAATGTGATTGCTATACTTGCAAAAATTATACAAGAGCATATATAAGGCATTTAATAAAAGCAAATGAAATTTTAGGTGTAAGATTATTATCAATTCACAATTTAAGATTCTTGACTAATTTAATGGAAAAGGTTAAAATAGAAATAGAGCATGATAATTTAGGAAATTTTCGAGAAGAATTTTATCGAAAATACGGATATATCAAATAATGGGGGTATATGCTATGAATATAATTGAAGAAAGTTTTCAAAATAAACAGGAAAAGAAAAAAAGAAGAACAACTAGAATTATATTGGTTGCAATTATTTTAGTAGTACTTATTATTATTGCAATTATTGGATATTTAATGTATATACGAAGTACAACATTGCAATTAACAATAGATGGACAACCTAATAAAAAAATAAAAGAATTGTTAGTTTTTGAAGATAATGGTATTATTTATGCTCCAATCAAAGAAATTGCATCTTATTTTGGATATGATAGTTATAATGGAGAATATAGTGAAAAATCTGAACAACAAAGCAAATGTTATGTGCAAAGCGAAAATGAGATTGCAAATTTTGAATTAGGGCAAAATAAAATTTACAAATTAGATTTAACTGAAAACGATGAAAATTATGAATATGTTTATATAAAAAATCCAGTAAAAGCAATAAATGGAGTTTTATATATTTCAACAGAAGGACTTGAAAAAGCTTTTAACATAAGCTTTGACTACGAAAAAGAAAAAAATCGTATTACAATTTTTACTATGCCATATTTATATCAATATTATTCTAGTCTGGCTTTAGATTATGGATATACAGAAATAGACGAAAAATTTGTCAATCAAAAAAGTATATTAGAGAATCAAATAGTTGTTATAAAAAATGATAATTATGGATTAATAAAAACAGATGGTACAGCATTATTAGAACCAAAATACGATAATATCACATATTTAACAAATACAGGAGACTATTTAGTTGAAACAAACGAAAAAGTAGGAATTTTATCTGCTTCTGGTGAAACAAAAGTACAAATTGCATATGACAGTATTGAATTGATGGATAGTGATGCTGGTTTATATGTTGCTGAAAAAGATGAAAAATATGGAGTTTTAGATAGTAAAGGAAATACAAAAATTTATATTGAAAATGATGCAATAGGAATTGATGTTTCAAATTTTGCACAAAACAATATAAAGAATAAATACATTTTTGTTGACAACTTAATACCTGTTCAAAAAGACAAACATTGGGCATTATATGATAAAACCGGAAAGCAATTAACAGATTTTAAATATGATAGTTTAGGATATATTGTTTCAAATAATAAAGATGCTACAAATTTATTAGTAATTCCAAATTATAATGTGCTAGTAGTATGCAAAGACAAAAAATATACATTAATTAATTCAACTGGATCTGAATTATTTGGAACAGTGGCAGATGATATTTACATGGAAATTAGTGGAGGAGTAAGACATTATTATATTGGAGTAAATGACCAGAGAATGGATGCTGAAGAATGGTTGAAGAAAAATGGAATTTCAAATAATAATAGTAATAATAATAATTCAGCTAATACAAATTCTGTTGAAAACACAAATACTACAAATAATGTTAACACAAATGATGTTGAAACTAACAATATAGAAGCTAATGAAGATTATATAGAGGAGTAAAAAATGATAGTGACTAATATCAATTAGTCAAAAAAAGAAGAAAAAAATCGAAAAAAGCATTTACTTTTTTTTGAAAGTTGTATACAATGTAATAAAAACAAAAGAAAATGGAAAGAAAGGAAGTAAATCCATGAAAATATTAATGTTAACATGGGAATATCCGCCAAGAATAGTAGGAGGAATCGCTAGAGTTGTATACGATTTATCAAAGACCTTATTAAAAGATGGACATGATGTAACAGTTATTACTTATCGAGATGGAGATGCTCCTTATTTTGAAGATGACAAAGGAGTAAAAGTATATAGAGTAGATAATTACATGATAAATCCCAACAATTTTGTTGATTGGGTCATGCAATTAAATTTTAATATGGTAGCAAAAGCAAATGAAATTATAGCAGAACAAGGGACTTTTGATGTTATACATGCACATGATTGGTTAGTAGCATACAGTGCAAAGACTTTAAAAAATTCTTATAACATGCCTATAGTTTCTACTATACATGCAACAGAAGCTGGAAGAAATAGTGGAATACATAATGAACAACAAAGATACATCAATGACACAGAGTGGATGCTAACCTATGAATCAGCAGAAGTAATTGTTAATAGTAATTATATGAAAAATGAATTGCAAATACTATTTGGTTTACCTTATGAAAAAATCAACGTTGTACCAAACGGTGTAAATTTAAACTTATTTAATAATGTTGAAAGAGACTATAATTTTAGAAGAAAATATGCAATGGATAATGAAAAAATCATATTATTCATGGGTAGATTAGTATATGAAAAAGGAGTACAACATCTTATTGCAGCAATGCCAAAAATATTATCTGGATATCATGACACTAAACTAGTAATTTGTGGAAAAGGTGATATGTTAGACGAATTAAGGCAACAAGTAGACGCAATGGGAATATCAAACAAAGTATATTTTGCAGGATATCTAGGAGGAAAGGACGTTCAAAAAATGTATAAAGCAGCAGATATATCAGTCTTTCCAAGTACATATGAACCATTTGGAATTGTAGCATTAGAGGCAATGCTGTCAGAAAATCCTGTTGTCGTTTCAGACATTGGAGGCTTAAACGAAATAGTAGAACATAGAGTTAATGGAATGAAAACATATTGTGGTAATGCAAATTCTATTGCAGATTCAATATTAGAATTATTATACGACCATAAACTTTGTAGTGACATTACTAAAAAAGCAAAAAATAAAGTAAGAAATGAATATAATTGGAGCAAAATAGCACAAGACACACACTTTACATATCAAAAAGCAATTTGCCAATCAATGGCTGAAAAACAGAAAAGACAATTGGAACAAGAGCGTGCAAGAAAAACTAAAAAGGCTAAAAACACAGAAAATGAAATTACAAATCTACTTAGCTTCAAAAAGCGCCGAGCCTATGCATAATAAAAATGATAAAAGTAACCTAAATATAAAAGGTTGCTTTTTTAGGTGTAATTATAGTCTGGAATACACCTAAAAAAACTATAATAAAAATAAAAAAATTTTTCAAATTCTACAAATTTAGCAAAAAAATAGTGTATAATAGAAACAACAATTAAAATTGTAAACTATTGCCTGTCCAAAATAAGACAAAAAGGAGAAGATTAAAAGTGGAAGAGTTTAAATCTGGTTTTGTAACTTTAATTGGAAGAACTAATGTAGGAAAATCAACGTTGTTAAATTTATTAGTAGGAGAAAAAGTAGCAGCTATTGCAAATAAAGTGCAGACTACAAGGACTGCTATTAAAGGTATTGTTAATCGTAAAAATAGTCAAATTATTTTTATTGATACGCCTGGTATTCATAAGCCTAAAAATAAGTTGAATGAGACTATGGTTGAAATGTCTTTTGCTAGTATTCCAGATAGTGATATTGTTTTGTTTTTAATAGAAGCAACTAGCGATAGTATTGGTAAGGGCGATAGTATTATTTTGGATAAAATTAAGGAAGCTAAGAAAAAGACGATTCTTATTATTAATAAAATTGATTTGGTAAAAAAAGAAAAGCTTTTAAGCTTAATCGATTTATATCGTAAGGAATATAATTTTGAAGCTATTATTCCTATTTCCGCGATTAATGCAAAGTATAGAGATATTATTTTAGATGAAATTGAAAAGAACTTAAATGTTGGCCCAGCATATTATGATATAGAGGAGTACACTGACCAAACTTTAAGACAGTTAGCTGAGGAGACTATTAGAGAGAAAGCTTTGAAACTTTTACAAGATGAGGTTCCACATGGTATTTATGTTGAAGTTGAAAATATGAAATTAAGAAAAAACAAACAAAAAGAAGATATTTATGATATGGAAGCAACAATTTATTGTTTAAGGGAATCTCATAAAGGAATTATTATTGGTAAAAATGGAGATATGCTAAAAAGAATTGGTAGAGCAGCAAGAATAGATATGGAGGAAAATTTTGGCGTGAAGGTTAATTTAAAAACTTGGGTAAAAGTTAAAGAAGATTGGCAGTCTAATGATGCTGTTATAGATAAATTTAAGTTAAAGTAAATTTAAATAAACAAATGGTATAAAAAACACTAAAAAAGCAAAAGATAAATTAAAAGAATAAATGAAAATATCGAAAGATAGCCATTTATTTATAGAGATAGGAAGTGAGCATAATGATAAAAAAAATAGCATGGGAAACCTTTAAAAATACAGGTGATATAAATGCTTTTATAGAATTAAAACAAATTGAAAATATAGAAAAGGAACAAAAACAAAATAATTTTGCATCAAGCCAAAGCTTACAAAAAGAAGAAAACGAGGAAAACGAAAAAAATACAGAACAAAATTTATAAAAAAGAAATGGAAAAATAAAAATGTCAAATACAAAAATAAATGGAATTGTATTATCTGAAAGTAATATGGGAGATTTTGACAAAATGCTAACTATATTGACGCCAAATGTACGGAAAAATCTCATGTGTAGCCAAAGGAGCAAGAAGACCTAAAAGTGCTCTTTTGGCAGGTACACAGATGTTTTGCTTTGGAGAATATTTAGTTTACAAAGGGACTCAAACATATCATATTAATTCAGTAGAACCAATTGAAGTATTTTATAATCTAAGAATAGATTTAGACAAATTAAAATATGCCGTACATATTAATAAAATTGTGCAAGATGTAACACATGAAAACCAAAATTGTTATAAAATATTGCAATTAGTTCTAAATACACTTTATACCATATCAGAAACAGACAAAAACTTAGATATGGTACTAGGTGTATTTAAATTACGTCTATTATGCATTTTAGGATTTACTCCTAAAATAACAAAATGTGTAAATTGTGATGAAAAAGAAAATTTAGTATATTTTAGTATAAAAGATAATGGTGTTAAGTGTAAAATATGTGGAAAACAAGACACTAGCACCATTGCAATTAGCCAAAGCACGCTAAGTGCTATTAAATATACTGTAACAGCACCTCCAAAAAAACTTTATTCTTTTGATTTAAAAGACGAATCTTTAGAAGAATTCAAATTATTAACTAAACTTTATTTTAATGAAAAACTAGAAAAAGAATACAAACTAGAAGATTTCCGGTAGTTGACAACAAAATAATTAATGTATATAATAAGCCTATAAAATGTAAAAGTGAGGAGTGATTTTTATGAAAATAAAAATAACAGGAAAGGAACTAAAAATAACAGAGGCAATTAATGATTATGTTGAAAGAAAATTAGAAAGAATTGATAAATATTTTGAAGAAGCAGAAGCGGAGGTTACTTTAAGAACAGAAAAAAACGAGCAAATAGCAGAAATATATGTAACAGCAAATGGCGAAAAATACAGAGCAGTAACAGAAAACAAAGATATGTATGCATCTATAGATAAAGATATAGACATATTAGAAGGTCAAATTAGAAAATCAAAAACTAAAAAAGAAAAAATGATGAAAGATGCATCTATTAAAACAATGGAAGCAGAAAAAGTAGAAAACATTGCAGAAATTAAAGATGAAATTATAAAAACATCTTATTATGAAATTAAACCAATGCTACCAGAAGATGCTGTTTTAAAATTAAAAGAAAATCCAACTCATAATTTTTTAGTGTTTATAAATGTAGAAACTGGAAAAGTAAATGCAGTACATAAATTAAAAGATGGCAAAAATTATGGTTTAGTAGAACCAGAAGCATAGTTAACATATTATAATATGAAAAAGGCAGGAAATCAAATCCTGCCTTTATATATTTTAAATATTATAATATATAATAAAAACAAAATTTAACTTCCTACCTAAAAAACTATTTCATAGATTGTTCAGCTTGTTGGATCATCTTTCTAACCATGTTACCACCGATTTTACCAGCATCTTTAGAAGATAAATCTCCGTTGTATCCATCTTTTAGATTAACACCAACTTCACTAGCTACTTCATATTTGAATTTATCTAAAGCAGACATAGCTTCTGGAACTAATTTTCTGTTTGAATTTGTTGCCATCGTTTTTTCACCTCCTGTAATATTACATATAAGAAAAAACCTTTGCTTTTTCTAATACTATCATTCGCTAAAAAAGACCAAAATAAACAAGTAATTTTTTCCAAAAAAAATAGAAAAATGAAAGTATTGCAATTTACAAATTTTAAAGTTATAATAAAAAGGGAATAGGAGTGAATAATAATATGTATAAATTAGTAGCTATTGATCTAGATGGAACAATGCTTAATGAAATACGGAGTTGTCACAGAAAATACTAAAAAAGCTATTCAAAAAACTATAGAAAAAGGAACTGACGTTGTAATAGCATCTGGTAGGTCAATAGATTCAATAAAAACTATTGCAAAAGAAATAGGAAGCAAAAATTACTTTATATCAGGAAACGGAGCACTTATTTACGATATACAAAAAGATGAAATTATTTACAAAAAATTTTTAACAAAAGAAAAAGTATTAGAAATTATAAAAATATGTGAAGAAAATAATATAACTTATAATGTATATACAAACAAAACAATATTAGCAAATGCATTAAAATACAATGTTTTATATTATCAAAAAGAAAATTTAAAAAAAGAAAAAAGCAAACGAACTAAAATTAGTATTATCAAAAATTTATATGAATATGTAAAAAAATTAAAAGAAGAAGAATTTTTAAAAATTACAATTTGTGACGAAAATAAAGCAATTTTTCAATCTATTATAAAAAAATTAATAAAAATAGAAGGAATTACAGTATTAGATGTTGAACATATGTCGAGAAAAACTATTAAACAAGGTACAGAAGAAATAGTTATAGAATATTATTATACAGAAATAAATGCAGAAAATGTAGATAAATGGGAAGCAATACAGTATTTAATGCAAAAATTAAATATTAAAAAAGACGAAGTCATCGCAATTGGAGACAATATAAACGATAAAAAAATGATACAAGAAGCAGGTTTGGGAATTGCTATGGAAGGAAGTATACCAGAAGTTATACAAATTGCAGATTATGTAACAGAATCAAATAAAAATAATGGAGTCGAAAAAGCACTTGAAAAATTCTGTTAATTTAAACAAAAAAACATGCTATATTTTGCGTAGAAATAGCATGTTTTTTAAATTGCAAACGAAAACATTACAAAAACATTACAAAAACATTACAAAAATATTAACTTTTTATAATTATAAATAAATTCCTTGATTTTAAAGTTAGTTTGCGTTAAAATAAAATAGATGGATATTTTGTAAAAAAATATATAAAAAATAAATTTAAGGGAGGAATTTGTCATGGCAACAAATCCAATGCAAAGAAAAGCAAGAAATTCATTTTTATTAGGTATGGTAGTTATGCTATTAATATCAGGAGTCATAATAGCAATTCTATTTATGCAATTAATGAACAAAATTAAAGCAGAGCAAGAAGAATTAAAAGCAAGTGTTAAAGCATATGTATTAAACCAAGATGTTAGTTCTGGGCAAGTTATTACCACAGATATGTTAAGCTTGCAAACAGTCAATAAAAATCTTGTACCAACTAATGCAACAAGTGATATTGGCGTTATTGAGAATTATGCATTACAGGACAAAGAAGGAAATGACATTTATACAAAATATGAAAATAATGTAGCAAAACTTTATATCGAAAAAGATAGTAGAGAGTATGAAGTGCAACAAGAAGAAGAAACAGAAAATTATTATATTGAAAAAAACAATGAAAAAGAATATTTAGAGTTAAATACAGTGCCATTAGTAGCAAAAGTAACAATGAAGAAAAACACATTAATAACTACTGAATTATTAAACAAAAGCGACAATATTGTACGAGACGATGTTAGAAAACAAGAATACAATATGGTTGTATTACCAATGGATTTGGTAGCAGGAGATTACATTGATATTAGAATAATGCTACCATCTGGACAGGATTATATTGTAGTTAGTAAAAAAGAAGTTGAAATACCACAAATTAATGGTGTAGATTCACAAGACACTATTTGGGTAAATCTAACTGAAGATGAAATACTACATATGAGTTGTGCTATTATTGATGCATATCAAGTTAAAGGAGCAAAAATCTATGCAACAAAATATACAGAAGCAGGAATGCAAGAAGCAGCAGTTCCAACATATCCAATTAATGAAAGCACATCTAAATTACTACAAAGTGATCCAAATATACTAGAAAAAGCAATGAATGAAATTTTAGCTAGATATAGAAACAGTAATAGTTCACAATTAAGAAACGACTATATTAATAGTGTAATAAACAATCAAGGTGACCAAGCACAAGAGAATATTGAATCAAATATGGAAGAAAGTATTACAAATTCTAGAAATGAAAGACAAGATTATTTAGATTCCTTAGCAGGAGTAGTTCAATAAAATAAAAAGGAGAGAAATATACATGAAGAAAATAGGGTTTATAGGAGCATATGATAAAACGGATTTAATTTTATACGTTGCTAAAATATTAACTACATTGAAAAAAAAGGTACTAGTAATTGATTCAACAATAAATCAAAAGGCTAGGTATATTGTGCCTGCTATAAATCCTACTATAAGATATGTAACAGATTTTGAAGATATTGATATAGCAGTAGGGTTTGAAAAAATTGAAGATATAAAAAGATATTTAGGACAAACAGAAACACAAGAATTAGAGTATGATATTATTTTGGTAGATACAGACAATTTAAAAGGATTTCAAGATTTTGAACTAGAAAATGCACAAAAAAATTATTTTGTAACTTCTTTTGACAACTATTCTTTAAAAAAAGGATTAGAAATTTTTAATGAATTGAAAGAAGTAGTTAATTTAACAAAAGTTTTATTTTCAAAGGAAATGCTGAAAGAAGAAGATGACTATTTAAACTTTCTTTCACTAGGACATAAAATAGTATGGAATGAATACAGACTTTATTTTCCAATTGAAAATGGAGATTTAAGTGTAATTTACGAAAATCAAAGAGTAGCTAAAATTAAATTTAAAAAATTAAGTATACAATATAAAGATGGGTTAGCTTACTTAGTACAAGAAATATTAGGAGATGTAAGCGAAGCTAACATAAGAAAAGCAATTAAATTAATCGAAAAAGGAGTATAAACATGTCAATTGTAACTTTTTGGAATGATGGAAAAGAACAAACAGGTAAAACACTATCATTAGTAGCTATTTGCACCCAATTAGCAATAGAACACAATTATAGAATATTAGTTATTTCAACAGGATACCAAGATGCAACTTTAGGAAATTGCTTTTGGCAACATAGAGACAGCAAGAAAAATTTAGGATTATTTGGTCCAAACGCTAATGTAGGCGTGGAAGAAGGAATGGCAGGACTAACTAGAATTATGAAAAGCAATAAATTATCTCCAGATCTGATTACAAACTATACAAAAATCATATTCAAAGACAGGCTAGAAATTTTACCAACTTTTAAAGGGGCTTTTGAAGAATATAAACAACTAAGAAGATACTATCCAGATGTTATTGGTGTAGCTAGTAGTTATTATGATTTAGTATTAGTAGATTTAGATAGACAAATACAAGATGATGTAGCTGACACAATTGTAGAACATTCTAACTTAATTATAGCAAGTCTAAGCCAAAGGCTAACAAGTATAAATCGTTTTGCTGAATTAAGAGAAGAAAAACCAATTTTAAAATCAGAAAAGGTACTATTATTAATAGGAAGATATGACAAGTATTCTAAATATAACATAAAAAACATATCAAGATACCTAGGCGAAAAAAATAAAGTTTCAACAATACCATATAATACTTTATTTTTTGAAGCATGTGAAGAAGCAACAGTACCAGATTTATTCTTAAGCTTAAGAAAAGTAGATGAAGAAGATAGAAATGCTTTCTTTTTAGCAGAAGTAAAAAGAACAGTAGATAACATAATATACCGATTACAAGATTTATCCATGAAGATGTAAGGAGGGAAACTCAAATGACTATAACGAACATTATATTAATAATTGTCGTAATAGCAATTGGAGCTTTTGGAGTTTATTATAGCATTAAGAAAAAGAAAAATGCAGAAGTTGAAGTTCAAGTTGATGTTGATGATAAAACTTATACTATTGACAAAATGATGGAATTTGTTAAAAAAAGACTAGACGAAATTACCAAAATCAACCTTTATGATATTGGACTTTCAGAAGAAGAATTAAAAAGAAGAAAAAATAAAAAATATGCATTAAAAAAGGCATTAAAAGGTTGTACATATGGTGATGTAAACGATAAGAAATATGTAAAAGAATTGATTTTCGACTTATTAGAAAAAGAATATGGTGTAACAGAAAGCAATATATCAACAGCAATTCCATTTGATATTCCTTCACATTTAACACCACAAGATAAGTTTGATATACTAATTTATACTTATAAAAAAGAATTTGCTTATGAAGCTTTAACAGAATTAATAAAAAAATATGATTTAGCAAAATTAAAATATGTAGAAGGAGAAACAAAACCTTCTTATGTAATAACAAGCGGAGAAATAGAAGAAATATATGAAAAAGAAAATATTGTATTAGCCTTTAAAGATAAATTAGAAATAGTTGTTCAAAGAATTTACCAGAAATATAAAGGATATAGTAGTATAGACGAAGTAAGGGATATGAACATAGATGGTGTATCTGGAGGCGTATCTGGACTTCCAGAAAGCTTTTTAAGCCAAGTAGCACAAACAGATGGAGATTATTTAGAACAAATAACAGAACATAAAGTTCCAAGAGCATGTGATAGTATTTGGATTTTCTTTCAAGGTAAATCTATTCGTTTAGCATTTCTAACTTTTGGAACAGAAGCAGAATTAAAAAGAGTATGTCAAAATATTTATAAATATAATAACCCTGGACAGTTATCAGATACAAATGGTTATAAAATCAATGAAATGAAAGATGGTTCTCGTGTCGTTGTTGTAAGACCAAGTTTCTCGGAAACATGGGCATTCTTTGTAAGAAAGTTCGATGTAAAGAGAGCAACACTAGAACAATTAATAACAATACCAGGAAAAGAAGATACAATAGATTTACTAAAATATTTAGTAAAAGGTGCGAGAATCATCTCACTTACTGGTGAGCAAGGTTGTGGTAAAACAACAATGCTTATGGGTATGATAGAAAATATATACGAAACAATGAACATCCGTGTTCAGGAAACTGCATTCGAGCTTCACTTAAGAAAAATATATCCAACTAGAAATATACTTACATTTAGAGAAACAGATACAATTTCGGGACAACAAGGTCTTGATGTTCAGAAAAAAACTGATGGATCTGTTAATATAATCCGGAGAGGTTGCAACAGACCCCGTAGCATCTTGGATGATACAAGCAGCCCAAGTTGCATCTAAATTTACATTATTTACACACCACGCTAAAACATTTCCAAACTTAGTTACTGCACTTAGAAATTCAATGCTTAGAAATGGTGACTTCACTAATGAAATTGTTGCAGCAGAACAAGTTGTACAAGTATTGAACTTTGATATTCATTTAGTAAAAGACTTTAAAGGAAGAAGATATATTGAAAGAATTACAGAATGTATTCCAGTAGAAGATGTAAATGATTATACATTCGATCATCAAAAGGAAAAAACATTAGAAGGAAAATTTGAAAAATTTGCAGATAATACAACTAGATATTATACAAAAGAAACAAACAAAGAGTTATTTAAATATGTAAATATACTTGAATATCAAGATGGTACCTATGTAATAACTAATAAAATTTCAGATAAAAA
>CAZASP010000016.1:0-8478 GCA_964487865.1 uncultured Clostridium sp.
GCTGTGCCATATCGCGTCCTTGCTCTTTACCGATATTTCTATGGTCTCTTCCTATTGCTTCCTCTAATAGTCTTAACTATTCTTCTAACATCCTTTCTTTTGGAAACGAAATTGCATAAATTCTTTGTAACATTTTATTTTTTTCGCTACCTCTCCAATATGCACCTGATGAAGATAAAATTTTTGCAGTTTTTATTTTTCCTGTACTACTTAAATGAGGTCCTGCACATAAATCTGTAAAATCTCCTTGCTTATAAAAGCTGATTTCTTCACCTTCTGCTAAATCCTCTATTAATTCTTGTTTATATGGCTCATCTTTCATCAATTCTAAAGCTTCTTTTTTTGGCATAGAAAATCTTTCAATTTTAAGGTCTTCTTTTATTATTTTTTTCATTTCTTCTTCTATTTTAGCTTTGTCTTCGTCAGTAAAAGGTGTTTCAACTTCAAAATCATAGTAAAAACCTTCATCAATAGCTGGTCCTATTGCAAGTTTTGCTTTAGGGAATAATCTTTTTACTGCCTGTGCCATAATATGTGATGTTGTGTGCCAATATGCTTTTTTACCTTCTATATCATTTTCTTGAAATGTGTGAATTACTAAATTGCAATCTTCTTCTAATTTGTAACGTAAATCTTTTACTTTTCCATTTACTTCACCACAAGTAGCATTTCTAGCTAATCCTTCACTAATTTTTTTAGCTACTTCCAATATAGAACTTCCTTTTTCAATTTCAATAATACTTCCATCTTTTAAGCTAACTTTAATCATAAAAATCCCTCCTAATATCAAAAACACTCCTTGGATAATAATATTATTACCCATAGGAGTGTATATTTTACACGGTTCCATCCTATTTTTTCTTAATTTTAAGATGATAACGGTTCTCTGCCGTCTAGTTTATTCACTAGAAACTTGAAGAGTTAGTTTTCAGATAGGTTTTCTTGAATTAGCTTCCAGCTTATAACTAATTCTCTCTTTAAGTAACCTCTACCCTACTTTTCTCTTACTTGTCTTTACTTATGAATATAATTTTATGTTGCTAGTTACTTTTGTCTTAACTATAAAAGTTTAATGTATAATTTACGTCTGATTAGTAATAATTTTAGTATAATTTTTTGAAAAAGTCAATAGAAATTATTTACTTTTTTTATTTGGTATTATATAATATTATTTGCAGTTATGAAAAATATAATTATTTAAACTCAAATTAAAAATATGTATAAAATTGCTTCCATAGCTCAGTAGGTAGAGTGCAGCCTTGGTAAGGCTGAGGTCACGGGTTCAATTCCCGTTGGAAGCCCCATTTTATAAAAAGAACTGTTAGTTTTCTAACAGTTCTTTTTTAAACATTTGCCATACATCATCTATTTCCATTCCTTTTTGCCATGAGCCTATTCCTGCTAAATTATTTTCTTTTACTAATGATAGTTTTTCTTTTATTGAATCTAAATCCTCTATCCAAATTTGCTTTTTATTTCCATCACTTGTGTATTCTACATAGTTTTGTTTTAATTCGTCATCCCATTGTTTTTCTACTCCATCTGGTATTACTTTTTCAATATTTTTCATATCTACTGTTTTGCTAGATACTTCTCCATTTGATGAGGTTGTCCAAACTCTTGTATAGAATGGAACAGCTAATATTATTTTATCTGATTTTATTTCTTCTGTTTGTAAAAATTTATTTAAACTCAATTTTACCCAGTCATATCCTGCTGTTGTTCCCGGTTTATTACTAGATATTCCATATTGGTCATAAGCCATAAATACAATGTAATCTGCAACATCTCCTATTACATGTCTATCAAAACACATAGACCATGTTTCTCCCCCATCTGGTGCTGTTACATCTACTGATGTAACTAAGCCTATTTCTTTTAGTCTTGGTGTTAATTCTATTATAAATCTTGAATATAAATCCTTATCTTCTTGTTTCATGTTCTCAAAGTCTATATTAATTCCATCTAGTTTATATTTTACGCATACATCTACTATATTTTCTATTAATTCTTGTCGTTTTTCATAACTATTCATTATTGCTGATGTGATTTCTAAACTTTCATTAGCAGCTTCGCTATTCGAAAACATAGGCCATACTTTGTAACCATTACTATGTGCCCAATTAATATAAGCTTCACCACTACTTCCAACATTTTCTTTAAAGCTACCCTTTGTGTCTAAATGGAAAAATGCTGGTGATACTACATTTATTCCATCAATACTTGTCCCATCTCTATTTGGTGCTGAGCCAACTGTAGAAAAATAATCCCAAATTAAATTAATTTTTCCTGTTACTTGTTTTTCTTGTGTCATTTCCTCTCGTACTAAGTATTCATTTTCTAATTTATCTGCTTTTATATATCCAATTTTTCCTCGGTCTGTTCTGATTCTTGCATAACCTTTATCTAATGATATAACAATTACACTCTCACCTTTTTTAATTCTATCAAGTGTTTTTGCTATAAAATTTGTAGATGATTTTACTGGTAAATCTGAAGATACAATAGCTCTTTTTTGTTCTCTATCTAATGAATCCATTGTAATAACTTTAGCATCTTCTATGTTTTGAATTTCAACATCATAAACATCTGCCATTTCTGAAACTGGTAAGTATTCCACATCATCTTTTTTTATAGCATGTGCATATATCTCTTTCTTTGAACCATTTATCATAATACTATTTTGCTCAAATCCAATTGTTGCTATTTTTTTGTTATAAGTTGTTACTATTTGATTATTTTCATTATCATCATATATGTATTTGTCAAAAAAATTACCAACATCTGCTTTTGAAAGATATATAATTCCATCTTCTATTAAAATATCATTTTTTAAACTCGTTGTAATGTTTTTATTATTTATAACTAGGTTCGTTTTTTTATTTTTGTCTAAAATAATATAATCATTTAATATCAGTAATGTAAATATAATTACAACAACTGCAATTAGGCAAAAAAAAGTCTTTGAAATTACTTTCTTTTTTTTCTCTATTTCTTCTTCTGAAATTTTTCTTTTCGCTCTCTTTGGCTTTTCTTCTACTCTTTTTCCTTTTCCCATTCTATTTACTCCTTGTATTAATTTATAACTAATATACCATAAAATTTTTTTTTATGGAACTGATTTTAAAAAATTTATTATAATTGTTACAAAAAATAATATATTAATATTTTAATTATGTGTATATTATATGAGTTGTAAATCATAACATATATTTTTTATTTAACTCTTTTCATTTTTCTCAGTACAAGTTTTTGTTCTTCTGTTATGCGATATGACTCTATTGCTTTTTGTAAGGTTTTGTTATATGTAAATTTATCTAAATTAGCTTCTTTTAAATATACTAAGGTTTTATCATAAAAGTTAATAAGTAATTCTGAAATAGCCCAAGCAACTGCCATCTGTACATAATATTGCTTACTAGTAATGGAATTGAAAGTTTTAAATATTTTTTCTAGATACTCTTCTTCAATATAATAATCTAATATCATAACAACAGCAAACCTAATTTCAAATTCTTTAGATGACTGTAAATATTTTTGTATGAAATCCCACATTTCTTTTTTATATTTCTTCGTTATTTTTAATCCTGCACAAAAAGTGTCACAAATAGCCCAATTATCAATTTTAGGTAAAAAACTTTCTATTCTTTTTTGCAAATCTACAAAATCTTCTTTTAAAAATCCAATTAACATTCCTTGCAACATAATTTCTTCATAATACTCATTATCAATTTCATTTAATAATTTATATATTGAATACTCTTTAGATAATTCTTTAGCATATTGTCGTAAAACTGGTACTCTAATTCCTATCATATTTTTTGTTTTATTTTCACCTGGACATAAATTACTATGAAATTCTTTATATTTTTTATCTGCCAATTTTTTTAAATCTTTTTTTATTTTTTCTTTCATTTACTTTCCCCTTCTTTTATATTTTACTTGAAACATTTTTATTAAATTTTACATATATTAAATAATGACAGATTATTGAAAATTTTACTTTTAGATTATATAATAAATACAATAAAATTTAAAGAGGTTTAAGATGGAAAAATATTTAGATACTAAAAATGGATATAAAGAAGAAAATTTAAAAGAAATTGCAAATACAATAAAAAATGGTGGACTTGTTTTATTTCCTACTGAAACCGTTTATGGAATTGGAACAAATGGATTAAATGCTAATGCAGTTGAAAAACTTTATAAAGTAAAAAAAAGAAGTTTGAAAAATCCTATCAATTTATTGGTTAGTGATATAAAAATGGTAGAAAAAATAACAAATAAAATTTCACATGTAGAATATGAACTTATGAAGGCTTTCTTCCCTGGTCCTTTTACTTTAATTCTCCAAAAGAACGATATTGTTCCACAAATTGTAACAGCAAATTCTAATTATGTCGGAGTTAGGATGCCTAATCATAAAATTGCTATAAAATTAGTTGAATTTGCAGGTGTACCAGTTGCTGCACCTAGCGCTAATGTTTCTGGTGAGTTAAGTGCAACAGATTTTAATGATATTATTGATAAATTTTCAAATAGTTTAGATTTCGCAATCGATGGTGGAAAAACGAATATAGGAATTGAATCTACAATTGTCAAAGTTATAGACGAAGTTCCTCACATATTAAGACCTGGCTCTATTACACCAGAACAAATTAAACATGTTGCAGGTAATGTTGTTTTAGAGGAAAACCATAATTCTAATTTGCCTAGTTCAGATATGGCACATTATCAACTAAATATACCTTCGATTTTGGTTTTTGATGAAAATAATAAAGAAATGATTAATAAAATTTTAAACTTGTGTAGGAATTATAAAAAACCTGTTATTGTTTCTTCTACTGAAAACACGGAATACTACTCTAATATGCAGGTTGTAAATGTCGCTTCAAGGTATAATTTAGAAGATTATTCTAAAAATTTATTTTCAAGTCTAAGAAAAGCCGTTTCTTTTAATCCAGATATTGTTTTAATTGAAGGTGTTAAAAATGAAGGACTTGGTATTGCAATTATGAATAGGTTAAAAAATGTATGTAATGAAATTTATGTTGAAATATAAAATAAGCTTTCAAGCATCAGAGATATTTTTTCTAATGTTTGAAAGCTATTTTTCTATTTTTATTCTTATGAATTACAACCACAGTTTTTGTCAAATGGTTTCATATCATTCATATATAATTTTTTCTCTGCTAGTTTGTCTTGTACTCCTCTTAATGTTTCGCCAAATCTTTGGAAGTGTACTACTTCTCTTTGTCTTAAAAATCTTAATGGATCTAATACGTCTGGATTATCACGGCAAAGGTTAATTAATTTTTCATAAGTTGCTCTTGCTTTTTGTTCTGCTGCTAAATCTTCTTGTAAGTTTGCGATTGGGTCGCCTTTACAAGCAATATATGCTGCTGTAAAAGGAACACCTGCTGCTGATGATGGATATACATCTACACCATGATCTGTATAATATGGTGCTAATCTTGCTTTTTCAATTTCTTCGATAGATGCTCCATCTGTTAATTGATGCACAATTGTTCCTACCATTTCTAAGTGAGCTAATTCTTCTGTACCACATTCTTGTCAGTTATTAAATATTTGAGACTTTATTTGTTCTAATGTTACTTTAGTAATTCCCATATAAGTTATAGTTCTTTAGAAATACTTTTTTCTCTATTGTTCACTAATATTATTTATGTTATAATGTTTTCATAAAAGGAGCGTTAAAAATGAAAAACTTTTTTATTATATTAATTATGAAAATTTTATACTTAGCTTTAAAAGTAGCAGGAAAAAATGGTGGAAATTTTTTAGGCAAAATAGCATATAAATGGAATTCTAAAATTTTTCAATATTTTAAAATCAGCTGTCCAATTATTGCAGTTACAGCAACCAATGGTAAAACAATGACTAATAATGCTATTGTACATGTTCTTAAAACAGCTAATAAAAAAGTAATTAGTAATACAGAAGGAAATAATATGGAAACTGGTATTTTATCTACCCTTCTAAAAAACTGTGGTTTGACTGGAAAAATAAATGCAGACTTTCTTGTTTTTGAAGTAGATGAAGGCTATGTTCCAGTTATTTTCAAAGATTTAAAATTAGATACTTTAATAGTGCTTGATTTTTTCCGTGACCAATTAGATAGGAATGGCGAAGTTGAATCCTTAATTTTAAGAATTAATGATTTTCTTAAAACTTATACTGGAAATTTAGTTCTAAATAATGATGATCCTAATGTTGCTAGACTAGGACAAGCTAATCCTGAAAATCATAATGTATATTATTTTTCTGTTGAAAAATACAGTCACGCAAGTGAATTTATGAAAGAAGCCGGTGAAGGAAAATTCTGCCCTTTCTGTAATACACGTCTAGAATATGAATATTATCAATATTCTCACATAGGAAAATTTAAGTGTCCTAATTGCAATTATGGTAATAATGAAATTTATAAATTAGCAACAAATGTTGATTTAAAAAATAGAACCTTTGAAGTTGATAATATTGTTTATAAAACAAAGTTTAATAGTATATATAATATTTATAATTTTGTTTCAGTTATATGTTGTTGCACTTTATATGGAATTGATACTGAAACTATGCAAAAAGCTTTATCTAATTTTGTTCTTAACAATGGAAGGCTTGAGGAACTTATTATTAAAGATGTTCCAACGATTATAAATCTGGCAAAAAATCCTACTGGTAGCAATGTTAGTTTAAGGATTTTAAATGAAGATGATGATGAAAAAGAATTACTTTTTGTTTTAAATGATAATTTAGCAGATGGTCATGATGTTTCATGGATATGGGATATTAATTTTGATAATTTAAATAATGTATCTAGAATTATTACTTCTGGCACTCGCGCTTATGACATTGCTATTCGTATAAAAACATCTGGATATCCTGCTAATAAAATTGAACCTTACTTATCTTTACCACAAGCAGTAGAGAACCTTTATATGACTAATGTTAAAAAATATGTTATTGCAAACTATACATCATTACAACCAACTCGAAGTGAAATTTTAAAATTAAAATAGAAAGGACATAAAAATGAAAGAATTAAAAATATTATATCTGTATCCCGATATACTAGAATTATACGGTGATTTTGGAAATATTCAAATATTACGTTATCGACTAGAGCAACGTGGTTTTAAAGCAATAATTGAATCTTATTCTATTGGAGATATTCCTCCTGATTTCAAAAATTATGACTTGGTTTTTGCTGGCGGTGGTGCTGACCAAGAGCAAAGTATTTTAGCAAAAGATTTAATTCAATATAAAGAAGCAATTAAAGAAGCAATTGATAGTGGTGTATTCTTTTTACTAATTTGTGGTGCTTATCAGCTATTTGGTAAATACTACAAAGGTGTTGAAGGTGAAATAATTCCTGGAATAGAAATTTTTGATTATTATACAGAAGCTATTCAAGACAGAAAAAAACGCTGTATCGGAAATATTGTAATAGAAGTTCAGTTAAATGGAAAAACAACAAAAGTTATTGGCTTTGAAAATCATGGTGGTCAAACTTTTGGTATAAATACACCTTTTGGAAAAGTTTTAACAGGAAATGGTAATCAATTCGGATGTGAAAGCGAAGGATTTATGACTAGCAATGTAATTGCAACATATTTGCACGGTCCCCTACTTTCAAAAAACCCTGAACTTACAGACTATATTATTAAATATTGTTTAGATAGAAAATATCAAGAAAATACTATTTTAGAGCCTTTAGACGATACATTTGAAAATGCATGTAGAGAGCAACTACTACAAATTTTTTAAAAAATAAGATACATCCCCAATTGCACATGCAAAAGGGGACGTTTTTTATTTTATATTATAAGTGCATTACTCTTTGTTTTATTTCTTTTGTTTTTCCAACATTCCAGAAGTTTTCTCCTAAATAGCCACATGTTCTTCTTACTACTGACATTTTGCTGTGGTCTTTGTTTCCGCAATTTGGACACTCCCATTCATTGTCTTTATTGATTATTATTTCTCCGTCGAAACCACATACTTGGCAATAGTCTGATTTTGTGTTAAATTCTGCATATTGAATGTTGTCATATATAAATTTAACTACTGATTCTAATGCATCTAGGTTTTTAGACATGTTTGGTATTTCTATGTAAGATATTGCTCCTCCTGATGATATTTTTTGGAATTCACTTTCAAATTTTAGTTTGTCAAAGGCATCTATTTTTTCTCTTACATCAACATGATATGAATTAGTATAATATCCTTTGTCTGTAATGTCTTTTACTGTTCCAAATTTTTCTTTATCTATTCTTGCAAATTTATAGCATAGACTTTCTGCTGGTGTACCATATAAAGCAAATCCTATATTTGTTTCTTTCTTCCATCTGTCTGTTGTTTCTCTTAAATGTTTCATAACTTTGATAGCAAAATCATGTCCTTTTCCTTTTGTTTGAGATTCACCTGTCATTAGTTTTGTCATTTCATAAATTCCTATGT
>CAZASP010000016.1:8488-17084 GCA_964487865.1 uncultured Clostridium sp.
ATATAATAATTTGTCTATTACTTCACCTTTTTCTAAACGAGATAATGCTCCATAATGCCAGTGAATTGGGCTTATGTCTGATTTAGTTCCAACTAATTCATAATGTCTGCACATTAATGCTTCTTTACATAATTCAAGTCTTTCATCTAACAATTTCCAGAATTTTTCTTCATCACCATCTGCTATTAAAGCTATTTGTGGTAAGTTAATACTAACTACACCTTGATTAAATCTTCCTTCAAATTTATAGTTTCCATTTTCGTCCTTCCATGGTGATAAGAAGCTTCTGCATCCCATTGGGCTAAATACATTTCCTTGATAATTTTCACGCATTTTTTTAGCAGAAATGTAATCTGGATACATTCTTTTTGCAGAACATTTTACAGCTAATTTTGTTAAGTAGTCATATTCTCCACCTGTTAAGTTATTGAATTCATCTAATACATAAACTAATTTTGGGAATGCTGGTGTTACATATACACCTGCTTCATTTTTTATTCCTTCATATCTTTGTCTTATTATTTCCTCGATAATCATTGCATTTTCTTTGATGTATGGGTCATCTTTTTCTAGATGTAAGAATAAAGTAACGAAAGGTGATTGTCCATTTGTTGTCATTAATGTATTTATTTGATATTGAATAGTTTGTACACCTGCTTTTAATTCTGCTTTTAATCTATCTTGTACTAATCCTTCAATTATTTCTTCTGATAGTTTATCTTTGTAATTCTTTTCAATATCTTTTTTGAATTTGTTATAGCTTTTTCTTAGATATTTTCCTAAGTGAATCATATCTACAGATTGTCCACCATATTGGTTACTAGCAACAGCTGCTATAATTTGAGTTGTAACTGTACATGCTACTTGGAAACTTTTTGGACTTTCTATCATTTTTCCATTCATAACAGTTCCATTGTCTAACATGTCCCCTATGTTAATTAAACAACAGTTGAAAATTGGTTGAATAAAATAATCAGCATCGTGGAAATGTAAAATACCTTCATCATGAGCTTTTGATATTTTTTCTGGTAACAAAATTCTTCTAGTTAAATCTCTAGATACTTCTCCTGCTATGTAATCTCTTTGTGTTGATGCTAACATAGTATTTTTGTTTGAATTTTCTTCAGATAATTCTTTATTTTCATTTCTAATTAAACCTAATATTGATTCGTCAGTAGTATTTTGTTTTCTTACCAATGCTCTTGTATAACGATATACAATATATTTTTTTGCTAATTCATATTTGTCAATTTCCATAAGTTTTTGTTCAATTATATCTTGTATGTCTTCAACAAGAATTCTTTTTTTATCCAATTCTTCGATATATTGAATTATGCCTTTAATATCTTCTTTACTGGCTCTTTCTTTTGGTTTTACTTCTTTATTTGCCTTTTCTATTGCAATTCTTATTTTCTCTCTATCATAATCTACGGCTCTTCCATCCCTTTTAATAACTTTCATTTTTACATTTCCTCCTATCGTTTTTTGTATGGCTTTATTATATAGCAAGGAAATTCTTTTTCTGTTGCAAAAGCAACAGATTATTTGCAATTTGTTGGGAGTTAGCTTTAATTCAACCTTTTATGAATTTATTACATTTTAATTACAAAAATATTACATTTATTTTGTTGCGTTTGCAACTTTTTTGATATATAATAAAAGCATTAAAAAGGTGGTGTTTTTAAATGACTCTTGATATTGAAGAATTTATCCAAAGCTTTTCTTGCAACTGTAATAAAGTTCAAAAAAGAACATTTGCAAAAAATGAAGTTATTACTAGTTACATAAAAAAAAGAAATCAGTTTTGTATTTTAATTTCTGGTAATGCAGATTTGGTTCGATACGATTTAAATGGAAATAGAACTATTATAGAACATTTTTCTAAAAATGATATATTTGGTGAAGTTTTTTATCTTGTTACAACTAATAATGAACTACTAGTAGAAGCAAGAGAAACCTGTGAAGTTTTAATTTATTTATATCAAGATATTCATACAAAATGTAAAAATAATTGTAAGTTTCATCAAACTTTATCAGAATATCTGCCAGAATTAATTTTAACAAAAGTTATATCCTTAAATATGCGTGTAGAACTTTTAACAAAAAGGTCAATACGTGATAAATTACTTGGTTATTTTACTCTACTTTCTACTAGAAACTTTAGTAAGACCTTTACTTTGCCTTTTTCTTTAACAGATTTAGCAGATTATTTAGGTGTTGATAGAAGTGCCATGATGAGAGAATTAAAAAGCTTAAAAGAAGATGGTTTTGTTGATAAAATTGGAAACAAAATCACATTACTTTATAAGTAATGTGATTATACAGTTATTTTAAAAAATAAATAAGTTCATCACTACCTATGCTAAATTCTTCTTCCTCTCCTGTAGTCATATTTCTAATTTTCACTGCATTTTTTTCAACTTCATCTTCACCTATAACAATAACATAAGGAATTTGTAACTTGTCTGCATATTTGAATTTAGCTTTTAGTTTTTTATCATTTAAATAAATTTCTGTATTAATATTTTCTTGTCTTAATTTTGTAGCTAATTTTATTGGAATGCTTAAATCTTCTAACATTGGAATAATTAAAACATTAGATATAGATTTTTTTTCTGCTTTAATTAATTCTAACTCATTTAACTTATAAAATAATCTAGTTAATCCAATTGAAATACCAACACCTGGTAGTTTTTTGTCAGTATAATATTCAGCTAAATTTTCATATCTTCCACCAGAACATACACTACCTAATTCTTTATATTCATCTAAAAAAGTTTCGTATACAGTTCCTGTATAGTAATCTAATCCTCTTGCTATCGTCAAATCAACTATAAAATTATCTTCTGGAATGCCAAATATTCTTACATATTTAATCACGTTTTTTAGTTCTTCTAAACCTGTTTTGAAGGTTTCATTTTCAATTTTTAAATTTTTTAGCTTTTGTAATTTTTCATCTGATGTTCCATCAATTTCAATAAATTGCATTATTTTTTTGATATTATTTTTTTCTATTTTTATTTTTTCTAATTCAGTTATAACTGTTTCTTTACCTATTTTATCAATTTTATCTATAATTCTTAGAATATCAGCTGCTTTTTCTTTTTGGTATATACTCTCAAATAAACCATTTAAAATTTTTCTATTATTAATATGAATTGAAAATTTATCAAATCCTAATTCTTTCATAATAGTATAAATAACGCTTGGTAATTCTGCATCATTAATTATGTCTAATTCTCCATCTCCAATGATATCAATATCACATTGATAAAATTCACGAAATCTACCCTTTTGTGGCTTTTCACCACGATATACTTTACCTATTTGATATCTTCTAAAAGGAAAACTTAAACTTCCATAGTTTTTAGCAACATATTTAGCAAGAGGTACAGTTAAATCAAATCTTAATGATAAATCTGTATCACCTTTGTTAAATCTATAAATTTGTTTTTCAGTTTCTCCACCTGCTTTTGCAAGTAATACTTCAGATAATTCCAAAATAGGAGTGTCTAATGGTAGAAATCCGAATTTTTGATAAGTATTTTCTATTATTTGTTTCATTTGATTCATTAATATTTGTTCATTTGGTAATAGTTCCATTGTTCCAACTAAAGTTCTTGGCTCAGTCCTATTCATAAGAATCACTCTCTTTCTCAATTATAATTTTATTTGAAATATATTCTAAAATAATTTTGGTTTTAATTCTAAATAAATTGGTTTTTCATCTTTTAGCATTGTCATCATACCATGACCAGGATATACAATTGTGTCATCTGGTAAAGTCATAATTTTCTTTTCTATAGATTTTAAAATATCTTCTCTATTTGATGTAGGTAAATCTGTTCTTCCCCATGTTCCTCTAAATATCGTATCTCCGGAAAATAAGCATTTTTCTTTTTCGCAATATAAACAACTACTACCTTTAGTATGCCCAGGTGTATGAATTACTTTAAATTGTAAATTCCCTAGATGTATTAAATCGTTATCATCAATTCTAGAATCTGCTTCTAATTCAATATCTCCTAATCCAATAAAAGGTGCTAAATTGATTTCCGTATTGTTTAAACCTTCACTATCTTCACGATGAATTAGTATTTTTCCACCACATCTATTTTTAAGTTCTGTTACACCCAGTATATGGTCTCCATGGCAATGTGTTAGATAAATATATTTTAATTTTCCATCCATAATTTTAATTAAATTCTCTATTTGGTCTACTTCACCCGCTGGGTCAATTACCATTGTTTCTTTTGAGGTTTCATCTACAATAATATAACAATTTGTTGGATCTCCTATCCATGTATCTATCTTTAGTTCTTTTAGTTTCATTTTTCCTTCCTTTCTTAATTAAAGCTTTCTTCTTACATCGTAAACACTATTTACTTTTCTAATTGCTTTTTGTGCTTTATTTAATTCTTCCAAATTTTCTATTTCTAATGTAATATCTATAATTGCAATACCTTCCTTAGTTGTTTTTGTGTTAACTCCTAGAATTTTTGCTTTTGTCGTTCCTATTTCTTTTAATATATCCATTAATAATCCTACTCTGTCATTTGAGTGGATTTCAACTTCTACTTGGTAAGAAGATTGATTTTCATCATACCATTCAACATCAATCATCCTATTTTCTTCTGCTAGTAAATCTTTAATGTTAACGCAGTCTTTTCTATGGACTGATACTCCTCTTCCTTTTGTTATATATCCTACAATTTCGTCTCCTGGAAGTGGATTACAACATTTTGATAATTTTACTAAACAATTATCAATTCCCTTAACGATAACACCAGAATTAGAAGGTTTTGGTCTCCTTTGTCTAGCTTTAGCTAATTCTTCTATTTTTTCTTCAATGTTTTCTTCTTCATGTTCTTTTCTGTATTCTTGTAACATTCGAGCAATAACTTTTACAGCTGAATTAGCACCAAATCCCACAGCAGCATACATTTCATCTAAGTTTTTATATTTATATTTTTCTAACATTGGGTCTATATATTGATTTTTAAATAAATCATCATGTAAAAAACCTATTCTTTTTAGTTCTTTTTCAATTAGTTCTTTTCCTTTTTCAATGTTTTCTGTTTTCTGTGCTTTTTTAAACCAACTCATAATTTTATTTTTTGCGCTAGTACTTTTTACAAATTTCAACCAATCTTGACTTGGACCTTTTGAATTATCAGATGTAATAATTTCTACGATGTCACCACTTTTTAATGGTGTAATTATTGGCATCATTTTACTGTTAATTTTACATCCTGTCATATGATGACCAATTTCAGCATGAATTGTATATGCAAAATCTATTGGTGTTGCTCCTTTTGGTAATACTTTTATTTCTCCTTTAGGAGTAAATACATATACTTCATCTTCAAATAATTCCGTTTTTAATGTATTTAAAAATTCTTGAGGGTCTTGCATATCCTTTTGCCACTCTAAAGTTTCTCTAAGCCATGATAATTTATCTTCTTCTACTTTTACAGAAGATTTTTTTCCAAAATAACTTGCCTCTTTATAAGCCCAATGTGCTGCTATACCATATTCAGCAATACGATGCATTTCCCAAGTACGAATTTGGACCTCAAAAGGAGTTCCCTTATCACCAAGCAATGTTGTATGAATAGACTGATACATGTTTGGTTTCGGTACTGCAATATAATCTTTAAATCTTCCTGGCATAGGACTATACATTTCGTGTACAACACCTAAAGCAGCATAACAATCTTTGATTGAGTTAACTAAAATACGCAATGCAAATAAATCATAAATTTGGTCAAGTGTTTTATTATCTCTTTTCATTTTTTTATAAATACTATATAAGTGTTTTGCCCTACCTGTAACCTCTGCTTCGATTCTTTGTTTTTTCAAAGCAGCACGAATATCATCCATTATTTTTTCAATGAATTTTAATCTTTCATCACGTTTTTTGTTGATTCCTTCTACTAATTCATGATATTCTTCTGGATATAAGTATTTAAAACTTAAATCTTCTAATTCCCATTTAATTGAATACAAACCTAAACGATTAGCAAGTGGTGCATATAATTCCATTGTTTCTTTACTATTGGCAATTTGTCTATCTCTTTTTAAATATTTTAATGTTCTCATATTGTGTAATCTATCCGCTAATTTTATAAGAATAACACGAATATCCTTCCCCATTGCTAAAAACATTTTTCTATAATCTTCAGCTTGCTGTTCTTCCATAGAAGCAAATTGCATATTTCCTAATTTTGTAACACCTTCAACCATTTCTGCAATTTCTAATCCAAACTCTCTTTCAATATCTGCATCTGTTACATCTGTGTCTTCAACTACATCATGTAAAAGTGCTGCACTAATTGTATTGTCATCAAGTCCAATATCAGCTAAAATATAAGCTACGTTAAGTGGATGTATAATATATGGCTCTCCAGAACGTCTACATTGTTCTTTGTGTTTACTATAGGCAAAATTATATGCCTTAAGAATTAATTTAGTATCTACTCTTTTTGCATGTTCTCTTCTCTTACTAATAACATCTTGTATCGTTATTTCTTTATCTTTTTGCATATTTTAAGTATCCTTTCTTTTCATAAAGACCTCATAATATCTTTAATATTTATTTGCAAACTTTCTTCTCCATTAAAAGTATTTATTTCTAAAACACCTATAACATCAATTTTATCTCCAATTCTATAATCATCAACTAAATGTCCTAAATTAAATCCAATACCATTTATAATCGTATTATTATCTTTTAATGTTACTTTTAAATGCTTTCCTTCTGATAATGCACGAATCGAATTGATTTTCAAATTTTTAAATAGGAATATAGGCATTTTATTGCCTTCGCCAAAAGGTTCCAATTGCTTTAGACTTTCAACAACATCTTTATTAATATCTTTCAAATCTATTTTACTATCAATTTGAATAATTGGTACAATTTCTTCTATGTGTGCTTTTGTTACTATTTCTTCAAATTTGTTTTTAAAATCTTTAAATTTATCTTTTCTGACAGTAATTCCTACTGCCATACTATGACCTCCGAATTTTTCAATTGTATCAGAGCATTGCATTAGTGCATCATGTAAATCAAATCCTGGAATACTTCTACCTGAACCTTTTCCTATGCCATCTTCTTCAAAACTTAATAAAATACATGGTTTAAAATACATTTCAGTTATTTTTGAAGCTACAATTCCAATTACACCATGATGCCAGTTTTTTCCACATACAATAATACTATTTCCTTCTTCTAAATGTTCTTTTTGAATTTGTTTAACTGCATTTTCAAATATGCTTTTTTCAGTTTCTTGTCTATTTTTATTATGTTCATTTAGTCTTCTGCTTAATTCAGTAGCTTTATTTATATTTTTAGTTAGTAATAATTCTAATGCCTCTTCAGCTTTTCCCATTCTTCCACAAGCATTAATACGAGGTGCTACACCAAAAGAAATTGTATTAGAATCGATTTTACTATATCCTGATGTACGTAAAATTGAATGTAATCCTATGTTTTTTGTTTGGCGAATTAACATTAATCCCAGTTTAGCAATTACTCTATTTTCGTCCATTAATGGTACAATATCTGATACGGTTCCAACACAGACGATGTCTAAGTATTTTAAATATTCTTCTTCTTTTAAATTTAGAGTAATTACAATTGCTTGTATTAATTTGAAAACAACACCTACTCCTGCTAATTCTCGAAAAGGATATTTGCTATCTTTTCTTTTATTATCAATAACAGCAAATGCATTTGGTAATTCGTTTCCTGGCTCATGATGGTCAGTTATAATTGTTTCTACTCCTAAAGAATTTGCATAAGCAATTTCATCTATAGCAGATATTCCACAATCAACTGTTATCATTAAATCACAACCGCTATCAACAATTTTTTTAATGGCATTTTGATTTAACCCATATCCTTCATCTAATCTGTTTGGAATATAAGTGTTTACTTCTAACCCTCTATCTTGTAAAAAGCTTTTTAACACTGTTATACTAGTTATTCCGTCTACATCATAATCACCATATATTGTTACTTTTTCTTGGCTTTCAATAGCTTTTATTATTCTTTCTACTGCTTTTTTCATATCTGTAATTAAAAATGGGTCATGAAAGTCATTTTTAGTTGGTTTTAAAAATAATCTAATATCTTCTTCTGTTGTTATGTTTCGGTTTGCTAGTATTGTGGCTAATAATTTATTTATATTGTTTTTTTCTTGTATTTCTTGTACTTTTGTTTCATCTGTTTCATAAATTTGCCATTTTTTGTTCATTTTCCTCTCCTAATTTAACAATTTTATTATATTCTATACTATTTTGCTGTTTTTTTAAAGCTTTTTGATGAAATTTAAGAAAAAAATTTATGTAAGTAATTGTACATCTTTTAGGCTGGTTATGTTGTTTAAGATATACAAAAAAATCGACCTTTTACAGTCGATTTAACTTTTGGTGGCTTGAAGTGGAATTGAACCACTGACACGAGGATTTTCAGTCCTCTGCTCTACCAACTGAGCTATCAAGCCATAAATATAAATAAATCGCCATATTTTATTTAATAAAAAATGGCGACCCGGAACGGGCTCGAACCGTCGACCTCTAGCGTGACAGGCTA
>CAZASP010000017.1:0-16742 GCA_964487865.1 uncultured Clostridium sp.
CATAACCATTTGAAAGTCTAACTCTGGCAACTTTTCTTAATGCTGAGTTTGGCTTTTTAGGTGTAACTGTTTTTACAACTGTACATACGCCTCTTTTTTGTGGTGCTTTATTATTTGTTAGTCTTTTATTTTTAGAGTTCCATCCATGTTGAAGCGCTGGTGCTGTTGATTTTGTTTCTCCAGTTTTTCTTCCTTTTCTTACTAATTGATTAATTGTTGGCACTTAAATTTCACCTCCTATTTTTTATATTACAAATTGTTTTGATTATTACGGAATTGCATATTACATGCAATTTATAATAACGAGTTATATTGTATCATGTTAATGTTAATAAGTCAATAAAAAACTTGGAAATTTTTTCATTTCCAAGTTTTTTTCTAAATTAAATTATATTTCAATTGACCTTTTCAAATTTTTTGTATTTTATATAATTATTAATGTTCATCTTGTGACATAATATCTTGTACGTTTTCTGTTTTTTGTTCTTGTGCTTTAGCTTCTGCCTTAGCATTTGCATTTTCTACTGCTTTTTCTTCAGAAACATTAACTTTTTCTATTGTATCACGTAAACCGCTCTTTTTTTCTGGTGCATTTAATTTTGGTGATTCTTTCTTTGCTGATATTTCTTTGTTACCTCTATTTCTGATGTTACTAATACCAGTTAAAATTTTATCAAATATGTTTGCTTTTGCATCTTCTTTTACTTCTGCTAAATTCATTTTTTCATGAAATTTTGCAATTCCTTTTAATCTAAATTTAGCAAGTGGTCCCATTATTATATTACCTTTTTCCTTTTCATTTGCATCATTTCTTGCTTTTAAATCATATTCTACTTTTGTTGGCATATTTGGATTGCTTTCTCCAAATTCTGAAATATATGTTTCTGCAAAATTTGTACCATTTTCAGCATCATATTTTTCATATAAGTTTAATAGATTTATATCAAGTAAAGATAACTTTTCTATATAATTACTATCAATAAATTTATCATAGCGTTCACAAATTTCATATTCTTTTGATTCTCTTTTTCTTTTATTTAAAAATTTTTTATTAATATCTAATGATACTTTTGATATATTAGTATTTTCATCAATAATTTCATATTTACCTGTTCTTGCATTAATAATAACTTTTAATACCTCTGGCACTTTTTCTTTATTATCTCTTCTAGGTAAAGTGCTATTTTTACCATTGGTATAATTTTTTAAAAATGATGGCATTTCTGTTTTTGCTTCTGAATTATTCTTTTTTATATCATCCCATTCTTGCATTATTTGTTCTATACTTTTATCATCTTTTTCTTGATTTTCTTGATTTTCCTGATTTTCTCGATTTTCTTGTTTATTTTTTGCATTTTTTTCTTCTTCTTTTTCTCCATTAATACTTTCAAGTATTTTATCTAAATTATTTTTGTTGAAATTTTCATCTATCATTTTCTCATAATTGTCTATTTCCAAATATCTATCTCTTGGTGTTTTTCCGTCTAAAGTTTCTAATAGTTCAACAGTAGGAGAAATTTCAGCTAATCTGTGTTTATTAATTAAATATCTTTCTTTAGCTTTTCTTACTTCTTGTTTTTCAGAATCTGATAGTTTTAAAAACTCTTCTTTTGTTGTGTCATTTAATGCTATTTCTTTTTCTATTTTTTCTTTTTCAGATTTTAATTGTGCAAAATCTACACCTGTTAAATCTACATTTCTATTTTCATCTATGTAAGCTTTTTTTTGTTGTAATAACATTTTAATTTCAGATTTTTTTTCAGAAATTAGTTGTTCTATATCACGATTTTTATTCATTCTCTCATTGTTGGCTGTTATAAATTCAGCATGTTTTTCTTCTATTTTCTTTGATAAATCATAATAGAAACCGCTTTCTTTATCCTCCATAAGACTTTGTTCTTGCTTTAATTGTTCTTCTTCTTTTCTAATAGTTTCACTTTTTTCTGTCAATGTTTGTGTTTCTTGTTGTTTTTCCTTTATGTTATTAATTTCATTTTCAATTTTTGCTAATATTTCTTCCATATTTTTACCCCTTTCAATTAATAAAATATGTCTTTTGTATTTTTCACCTATTGTAAATTATAACAAATTTTACAAAAAATTGCAATAGATTGACATAATTTTTATAAAATTATCATACTAATACTATATTAATATTTGTATTATTTACATATCAAAAATAACCTCTAATTTATTCAGAGGTTATATAAGATTTTCCAAGCTTCTTTCAGCTAACTTTTTATATCTTTCTTTTTTATCTTTTATTTTCTTTCCTTCCAATTCTGGTAAAATTCCAAAGTTGGCATTCATCGGTTGGAAGTTAGTATTTGGAGTAGAAATATATTTTGCTAATGCACCAATCACGGTATATTCTGAAAAATGGCAATTTTTTTCTTCTTGGTTCTGTTCGGTTAAGCAATTACCTTTGCTTTGACTTTGTTCAATTAAACAATTATATTCATTTTGAATTTGATTTTGTGTATTTATTTTGTTTTTTAAATTATAACTTGCATTTAAACCTGCAACCAAGCCAGATGATATAGATTCAACATAACCCTCTACTCCTGTAATTTGTCCTGCAAAATATAAGTTAGGTATATTTTTTAGTTGATAAGTTTCATTTAATAATTGACTAGAGTTAACGTAGGTATTTCTGTGCATAATGCCATATTTTACAAATTCAGCTTTTTCTAATCCCGGTATTTTGGTAAATACTCTTTTTTGTTCTCCGAATTTTAAATTAGTTTGAAAACCTACCATGTTATAAAGGCTTGCCTGTTTGTTGTCTTGTCTTAATTGCACAATTGCATAAGGTCTTTTTCCTGTTCGTGGGTCATCAAATCCAACTGGTTTTAAAGGACCAAATCGTAATGTGTCTATACCTCTATTTGCCATAATTTCAATAGGCATACAGCCTTCAAAAATTTCTTTTTTTTCAAAATCATGCAAAGTTACAACTTCCGCTTCTATTAATTCTTTGCAAAAGTTTTCATATTCTTCTTTATTCATTGGAAGGTTAATATAACTTTGTTGTTTCCATTGTTCTTCTTGTTGGTAACGATTTCCATAAAATGCTATATTAAAATTTATGCTAGATTTTTCAATAATTGGAGCTGATGCATCATAAAAATATAGTTTGTCTTGCCCTGTTATTTCTTGAATTTGGCTTGCTAAATTTTCAGATGTTAACGGTCCTGTAGCAATAATAACTATACTATCTTTTAACATTTTTTTGATGTTTATAACTTCTTCATGTATTATTTCAATATATGAATTTTCTTGTATTGCTTTTGTAACTTTTTCAGCAAAAGCTTCTCTGTCTACTGCTAAGGCTTGTCCTGCTGGCACACTAGTTTCATCTGCAATTTTAATTAGTAATGAATCTAGCCTTCTTAATTCTTCTTTTAACAATCCACATGCATTTGTTAACAAATTAGATTTAAAAGAATTGCTACATACAATTTCTGCTAAATTATTATTGCTATGTGCAGGTGTGAATTTTTTTGGTTTCATTTCATATAATTTTACATTTATTTTCTGCTTTGCAATTTGGTAGGCTGCCTCGCATCCTGCTAGCCCACCACCAATTATCGTTATATAATCTTTCATATTTTTTCTCTTTCTTTATTTTATAAATGGCAAGATACAATTTCTAATTAAACAAATTCATTATTTCTTCTTTTGACAATTTATTTATAAATGATGTTTTTGTGCTTAACATATTGTCTACTAATTCTGCCTTTTTTTGTTGTAGTTCATAGATTTTTTCTTCAATTGAATTTTTAGTTATTAATTTATATACTTGTACATTATTTTTTTGTCCTATTCTATAAGCTCTATCTGTTGCTTGATTTTCAGTTGATAGATTCCACCATGGGTCATAATGTATTACCATATCCGCACCTGTTAAATTTAAACCTGTTCCCCCTGCTTTTAATGATATTAAGAACACTTTAATTTCTGGATTTTTATTAAATTCCTCTACTAACTGAACTCTTTCATCTACTTTAGTGCTTCCAGTTAATTTAAAATATGGTATTTTTCTTTCTTTTAACTCTTTCTCTATAAATTCAAACATTGAAGTATAACCAGAGAACAATAGAATTTTGTGTCCTCCGTTTGTAGCATCTTGAACAATTTCCATACATTGTTCTAGTTTACTACTTCCATCTTGATAATTTTCAATAAATAAACCCGGATGACAACATATTTGTCTTAATCTTGTTAGTGCTGCTAATATCTGTATTTGGCTTCTTTCATAACCATTTAATTCAATTTCTTCTGCTATTTCTTGTTTTGCATCTAATAAATAAGATAAGTATATGTTTTTTTGTTCTTCTCCCATTTCATTATTTAATATAGTTATTGTTTTTTCTGGTAATTCAGTCAATACTTCTTTTTTGCTTCTACGTAAAATAAATGGTGATATTAACATTTTTAATTTATTCATTATTTCTTTGTCTTCATCTCTTACAATTGGTGTTTCATACATATTTCTGAATTTTCTATAGCTAAATAAATAACCTGGCATTATAAAATCAAAAATTGACCATAATTCTGCTAAAGAATTTTCAATAGGTGTTCCTGTTAAGGCATATCTGGTATCTGCTTTAATTTGCTTAATAGATTTTGCATTTTGAGTATTACTATTTTTTAAGTATTGTGCTTCATCTGCTACTATATATCTAAATGTATAATCTCGTTGTAAATATAATTCTATATCTCTTTTTAGTAAATCATAAGATGTAATTACTAAATCGTATTTATCAATTTCTTGAATTTGACTTTTTCTTTCTGATAGAGTTCCTCTTATTACTAAAGTTTTTAACTCTTTCGCAAATTTTTTAGCTTCGTTTTGCCAGTTTAAAGTTAATGAACTAGGTGAAACAACTAAACTTGCTCTTTTTCCATTATGTTTTTGGGGTTGTTGTTCATCCATATCTATTTGTTCTTGACCTGGAATCATGTTTATATCTTTTTGTACGTTTTGTACATAATCAACAATAATTGATAGCATTTGAATTGTTTTTCCAAGTCCCATGTCATCAGCTAAAATTCCGCCAAATTTATAATTATCTAATACTTTTAACCATTTGAAACCTGTTTTTTGGTAATATCTTAAAACATTGTCTAAATTTTTTGGAACTTCAAATTCTGTTTCTAATTGCTCTTTGTCAAAATTATTTATCATTTCTCTATATTTAGTATTTTTTATAATTTGAGTTCCTTTTATTTTTTTAAGTAATTCATTTAAATATAAACTACGATTAATAGGTAAGTTTATTTCACCATTTTCTAATTCTTTATAGCTGACATCCATCCCTGTAATTAATTTGTTTATAAAATCAATTTCTTGGTTTTCTTTTAAGTTAATAAAACTTCCATCTTTTAATCGATAATATTTTTTCTTTAAAGCATATCTTTCCATAATTTCTTCTAGTTCATCGAAATTAATATCCATATTCTTTAAATCAATTGTTAGTAAATTATTTTCTACTTTTACTCCTAAATTTCCAGTTTTAGGTTGACGAATTTGTTTTGTTTTGAAGTTTTCAGTTGCTAAGATTTCAAATTTTTGAGTGTAGTAGTTTATATCTTCTGTTAGAAATTCATATATTTTATCATTATTTGCAATGATAAATCTTAAGTTTTTACTGTCAAACATAAAACCTGTTTTCCTAAATATGTTTAGTGCTTTAGTTTCTTGAATTATATTTCGTGGAAAATTTAGTTTTAATGTTTCATCTAGTGGATTAAACTCTTTGTCATCATAAACAAATTTTACTTCTGCTATTAAGTAATCATTTTGGTCAAAGTCTAAATATACTTTTACTTCTAGTTCTTTTGGTTTATAATTCTCTATTTCTTCTTCTAACATATTCTCTATTTTAATTGCATTTTTTACTTTAGGAATAATTATTGAAAACAAGTCGGTTAAATCCTCTTTTCCTAAGGATACTTCTGTTAAATAGTTTTGTCTAAATAATTCTAGTAACTTTAAATTTGTATCTTCAAACTCTTTTGTACAACGGTATAACTTTTGTTGGTCTAAAACATATTTATATTGTTTTCCTTTTATTATTGTTACTTGAAAAATTTCTATGTTTGGTAATATTGTATATTGTTCTTCGTTTATTTTCCTTAATTTAAACTCTATTTTAGGTTGTTCGTCTGTAAATTCAATTTCTTCTATATGATAGTCTTTTTGAATAGATACTTTTTTGCCTTTTAATACATCAAATAAGTCATCAATACCACTATTTCCCAAAAGGATACTTGTTTCACTCAATGCTTTTCCATAATATCTATAATTACTGTTTGAATTAGAATTTGCATATTTAATAATTTCTGCATATTGCATTATGAAATCTAATAATGGCTTGCTATCTTCTTCAAATACTTCTCTAGTATGAATAAATTGCAATTTTTCGCCATATTTGTAGAAATCTTTTTGCATCATTCTTGTATAAAATTCTGATAGGTCTTTTATTTTATACATTTTTTTGTCACCAAGCTTAAATTCTACTCTCATATCTCCTGTAAATTTGTCATATAAAACAAAAGGCTCTATTTTTATAGTACCTTTATTTTTTAAAAGAGTTTCTTCTTCTTGGTTAATTCCATCTATTTCTTCGTTATAAAAAATATTTACAATTTGCTTGAAATTTCTGTATTTTTCGGCACTTTTAGGTTTGTTTGGCATGATTTTTCTCCTCTTCTCGGCATAGTATTATATTATAAAATGGAAGAAAAATCAAGTGTTTGATTTGTGAATTTTGGTGGCTAATGAATTTTTATAATAACCAGAATAAAAAAATTTTATTTTTCTATTTTCTTTTCTTATTTTTTATAATACAATGTAATACAATAATAAGGGAGGTAATGATATTGAAAAATTTTAAGGTTGCTATTGTTGGTGCAACAGGCCTTGTTGGTAGAACTGTTATGCAAGTGTTAGAAGAGAAAAATTTACCCATTGAGAATTATGGGTTGTTTGCTACTGCAAAGTCTGCTGGTACTGTTTTTTCTATTCTCGGTAAGGAGTATGTGGTTGAAGAGTTAACTGAGCATTCTTTTGATTCTGGGTTTGATTTTGCTATTTTTTCTGCGGGTGGTGAGACTTCTAAAAAATATGCACCTATTGCTGCTGAAAAGGGGTGCGTAGTAGTTGATAATAGTAGCTATTTTAGAATGGATACAAGTGTTCCTTTGGTTGTTCCTGAGGTGAATATGGAAGATGCATATAATCATCATGGTATTATTGCTAATCCAAATTGTTCTACTATTCAAGCTATGTTACCTTTGAAGGCTTTAGATGATAAATATGATATTAAAAGAGTAATTTATTCTACTTACCAAGCTGTTTCTGGTGCTGGTAAAAATGCTCTAGATGATTTGGAAAATATCGATAATAAAGAGCCTTTGAAGAAATTTCCATACCCTATTTATAATAATTGTTTGCCACATATTGATAGTTTTATGGAAAATAGATATACCAAAGAAGAAATGAAAATGATTAATGAAACAAAAAAGATTTTGCATAAACCAGATTTAAAAGTTACCGCAACTACAGTTAGAGTTCCAGTTACAAATTCACATTCTGAGTCTATTAATGTGGAATTTGAAAAAAGTTTCGAGTTAGAAGATTTAGTTCAAACCTTAAAAAATTTTCCTAATATAATTGTTGAAGATGACACATCTACTAATTTATATCCTATGCCAATTAATACAAATGGTCATGATGAAGTATTTGTAGGAAGAATACGTCGTGATTTTAGTATAGATTCTGGTGTAAATCTTTGGGTAGTTGCTGATAATATTCGTAAAGGGGCTGCTAGTAATGCTGTTCAAATTGTGGAAAAATTAATGGAACATTAAAATTGTGTAGTTTTGGAAAACATCTTCTTTCATTTAGAAGATGTTTCCTAAAACGCACAAAAATGTATACTCGTGCCTTTCCCAGAACGAGACACATATTATTTTGTTATTAATTTTTTATGGATTTCCTCAACCACATCAGTATCTATCTGTTTTGCCAAAATTTCTATTTTGGATTGTGTTAAGTGAATATCTATAATTTCAATATTATGTTTTTTTAATATTTCTATTGTTTGACTTAATACTTGGTTATCTTGGATAATTCCATATCCAACTATTGTTAGTTTTGATAATATTTCTTGAGTCATTTCACAATATGGAAATTGTTTTTCTAATAATTCACGTACTTTGTTTTGTTCAGCTTTTTCAGTTCTAAATTTAACTTCATTATTCTCTTTTTGAAAAGCTTCTGCAATAATATTATTTTCTAATAAGCTTTGGTATATTGTGTAAACTTCTTTATCATCTATTGGCGTTGGTTTTTCCATTTTTATTGTGACTAGTTTTTCATTTTTTGTTATGCTTTTTACTTCTGCTGATTCTATTTTTTTACAGATTTTTGTTCCTCCTTGATTTGAGAAGGTTGATTTTGCTACAATGTCACAATTAAATTTTTTTCCTAATTGAATACATCTGTTGTGCAACACTTTTGCTCCAGAGTCTGCTATTTCTTGCATTTCATCAAATGATATTTCATCTAGTCTTTTTGCAATTGTTATCATATTTGGGTCTGCAGAGTAAATTCCGTCTACATCAGAAAATATATAACATTTATCTGCATTTAGTGCCACTTGTAAGGCAACTGCTGTTGTGTCAGATCCTCCTCTACCTAAAGTTGTAATGTCTTGTTCTTCGTCTATTCCTTGAAATCCTGCTACAATTACAATGTTTCCTTTTTCTAATTCTTTTTCTAGCCTTTCTATACATATTTGGTCAATTTTTGCAGTTTTGTGAACTGAATTGGTCATTATTCCTGCTTGCCACCCTGTTAAAGATATGGCTGGATAACCTTTTCTGTTTAACAATATGCTAAGTTTAGATGCTGTTATTTGTTCACCAGTTGATAATAACATGTCCATTTCACGCTCTTCTGGAATTGCTGATAACTCTTGTGCCTCTTTTATTAAATTATCTGTCATTTTCCCTTGTGCAGATACAACAACTACTACGTTTTTCACCTCTTTTTTAATGCTAATTACTTTTTCTGCTACAACATTTAATTTAATGTTGTCTGCTATGGAGCTTCCTCCAAATTTTAATATAACTGTGTTCATTTCCGTCACACCTTTATTTTTTCTAAACTTTATTTAATTTTAAACAAAGTTTCTTTTTTGTATTATAATATATATATTGTATTGTTTCAAGTTATTTACGCAAAAACCCCTCAAACATAAAAATGCCCAAGAGGTTTTATTTAATAAAATTATCCTTATAAGAATTTACATTGTTATTTTTTGATTCTTTGTAGTGCTTTGCAATAAGTTCGTCTAATTCTATACTTAGTTGATAAATAACACTGTAGTCGTCTCCTCGTTCTATACTTCTATTTAGTTTATTTCTTAGTTCGCAAATTTCATCATTTAACATATTGTTATCTCCTTTTAATTTATTTGTTTTTTGTCTTTTGTCTATTTATAAATTACCACAAGATATTTCTTAAGTCAAGTATTTTCAAGGGTTTTTGCCAACTTTCGTACGACTTTTTAGTGGGTTTTTCGACTTGCTTCGACAGCAGAAAACGGCATCTTTATTTTTATATAAAAAACACCGTTTTTCTTACATTTTTTTCTTTTAATTTTTTACAACTGAAAGAATCATTTTTTCTTCTTTAAAGACATCTTTTAATATTTGTTCTAAATATTCTACAGTAACTCCCTTCATTTCTTCTAAATAGTCAAAACTATTTATTCCTTTAAAATAATCTGCTAAAAACATTCTTGCAATATCTTCTACATCATTATATTCCTTTACATATCCACCATATACCATTTTTTTGATACGATTAAAATCGTCTTCATTGATGCCTTCTGATTTCATTTTTGAAACTTCTTGTTTGAATTTTTCATATACTTTTTCTGGATCAGGAGATTGACCATTTATTAATGCATGTGCATAGATGTTAGTAAATTCATATTCAACACTTGGTTGAGCAAAAATAATTCCGTCATTATATAATTCTTTATATAAATTTGAACTTCTACCAATAATTAGGTTTAGTAGAATTTCCATAGCAATATGTTTTTTAACAATCTCTTTTTGAGCATCAGTATTACAATTTTTCACATTATCTTTAATTCCTATTGTATATAGGGGTTGGCTAACTTCTAACTTTTGCTCTATTTTTTCTTGAACAATTTCTTCTGGCTCATCTGGATAAATTCTTTTTATTTTTCCACTTGCTTTTGTTTTTAGTAATCTTTTTTTAACTTCTTCAATTATTTGTTCTGGCTCAAAATCACCACATATTACTAGTGCCATATTAGATGGATTATAAAAAGTGTTGTAGCATTTATATAAAATTTCTTTATCAATTTTGCTAATAGTTTCTATTGTTCCTACAATATCTATCTTAACAGGATTATTATGGTACATTGCAGACATGGCATTTAAGTACACACGCCATTCTGGATAATCATCATACATCATTATTTCTTGTCCAATAATTCCTTTTTCCTTTTCTACATTTTCATCAGTAAAATAAGGATGTTGAACATAATCCATTAATTCATCCATTGCTTCATAAAAATTATCTGTACATTCAAATAAATATGCTGTATGGTCATTTGTTGTATATGCATTTGCATCTACTCCTAATGATGTTAAAACATCTAAACTATTATTTCCGTTCTCCTGTTCAAACATTTTATGCTCTAAAAAGTGTGCAACTCCGTTAGGAACAGTTGTTATTTCTTCTTCACCTGGAACAATAAAACTACTTTCATTTGAGCCATAGTGAGTTCCCCAAATCATGTATTTCTTTTCCATTCCATGTTTTGGAATTATCATAACAGTTAAGCCATTTTCTAGTTTTTCAGTGTATATTTTTTCTTTGACTTTTAAATTTTCAATAACTTGCACTTTTTTACCTCCTTAATCCTTCAAAAAATATATTGTGTTAATTGCTACATTTTTCGCAATGTTGATAATATTATCTTTGCTGACTTTTTGTATTCTATTTGCATATTCTTCTATTGTAACATTTGATTGTGATAATTCTTGTCCAAAATAGTAAGTTATACCAGTATCTTGCTCGTCATCAATTGTTTTTATAGTAGCAATTATTCCTTTTTTAGCATTTTGAATATCTTCTTCTGTAAAATTACCATTTTTCATGTCTTCAATTTGCTGTCTAATTAACTTTAATGCTTTTTCATAGTTTCCAATTTCAATTCCACAGTTAATGAAAATGTTATTTTTAAATCTTAAATAGCTTGAACTTGCTACATAGGCTAAATGTGCTTTTTCTCTTACATTTTGGAACATTTTAGAATTAGCACTTCCTCCTAAAATACTGTTATAAATAAGTGCATCATATCTTAAATCTTCTTGTTCTAAATGAATATCTAGTCCTATAATTAATTTTCCTTGAGTTACTTCCATAGATTCTGTAATGTTATTTTCTTCTTCAGAAAGTGGTTTATTTAATTCTTTTGGGATAACATAGTTAGGTTCTCTATCTTCTAAGTTTTGTATACTTTCATTGTCTGTAACTAATTTTTCTATTTCTTCTTGCACAATACCAGATACAAATATGTCTATTTTACATGTTTTGATAAGTTCTTTATAGTAGTTATATAAATTTTGACCATTAATTGCTTCTAAGTCTTCTACATATCCAAATTTGTATAATCCAAATGGCTCATTTTTATACATTTCTTCTATACATCTATCCATGCTATATTTAGCTTTATTATCAATTTTTCCTTCTATTCTTTGTTTTATATTATTTTTTTCTTGCTCAACATATTCTGGCTTAAATCCTTCGTTTTCTATATAAGGATTAAAAACTATTTCAAGCAATTTCTGTATTGATGTTTGCATTATATTTTCGCCTTTTTCTGGCAAAAAGTTGTCATTGATAGTTTCTAAATAAAATTTTAGTACTTGGTTATCTCCTGTTTTATCTAGTCCACAGTCAAAACTAGCCCCATACATTTCTTCCATCTGTTTACTTATTTCTTCTTGTGATGGCATGGTTTTTGATCCTCTTCTTAATATAGCTGAAATTACAGCATTTTTAGTTACATTTTCTCTGCTTAATTTTGTAGTTAAAAATACTGCAATTAGATTTGTTTTAAATTTGTCTGTTGAAATTGTGTGTAATTTAATTCCTTTTTTTAATTCTATTTGTTTATATTCCATTTGTTCTCCTCCCTTTCGTTTATTATACTACATTTTTAGTATATTTATACTTAGCTTTAAATAATTATATTTTATCATAACTTTGTGTGTCGCAACTTCCAATTTTAAAAAATTGTATGTAAGTTGCTCCAATCGCACTTCGCTTTCGCTCCGTTTGGTCGCTTACGCAGTTATGAAAAATATAATTATTTAAAGCTAAGCAAATAGGTATAAAAAATGGAAGTTTCAAGCATTCCTACACCCTCAACTTCCAATCCATTTTCTTAAAATTTTCTTTTTCTAGCTGCCTCTGATTTTTTCTTTCTCTTTACACTAGGTTTTTCATAATGCTCTCTTTTACGTACTTCTTGAAGTACTCCATTTCTTGCACATTGTCTTTTAAACCTTTTTAAGGCATCTTCTATATTACCATTATTAACTTTAATTTCTGACATTTATATTCCCCTCCTTCCGGTCCATACAAAACGGTATGTGGAATAACCCTTTTAACGATACTTATTATACATTAAAGCGTAACACTTGTCAATAGTTAGAATTCAAATAATACCGCTTTCTTCTCCTTAAGTGATTTTTTTACATCTATTATTCTTTGGTTACTAGAACCTCTAAAACGTAATTTTATATCCTTTTTTTCTTCTTCAAATTTGCCATCTACTACAACATCTAAGTAAGACAACAGTTCTGGAGTCTCTTTCCATTTATTGCACATATCATTCATAACATCTTTATCAAATATGTAACCTGTATAACACCATATATCTTTTTCCGGGAATTTTTCTTTAACTTTTCTAAGTAATGGTAAGAGTCCTTGTTGGTTTACATGTTCCAAAGGTTCACCACCTAATAGAGATAGTCCAGATATATAAGGATGGTCTAGTTCTTTTATAATTTTGTCAACTTCTTTTTCTGTAAATTCTTTTCCATAATTAAAGTCCCAAGCTTCACTATTAAAGCAATTTTTACAGTGGTGTGTACAACCACTTACAAAAACTGAAACTCTTACTCCTAGTCCATTTGCAACGTCTGCTTTTTTAATATCTGCATAATGCATGTGTATCCCTTCCTTTATTATGAAAATAATCCTGCAATCCAATTAAATAATGGATTTTCAAATAGTAATTCATGCATCCACCCTTTAGTGAATGGTATTTGCCATAAAATAATTCCAATTATAATTACAACTACTATTGTTAATACTAAAGCAATAATATCTTTTTGAGTTATATCTTTAAATTCTTCTCTTTTAGGCTTATTTTTATATAACTCTTTTAATAATTCTATAATTCCTGAAAAACTTCCTACTTTGTGTTTTTTCATATTTTCATTAATATGTTCTGTTTCTTTTGTTTGTTTGTTTTGTTTGCTTGATGATATTGGGTTTGTTTTATTTATCTGCTTTTCAATTTCTAAATCATATTGTTCTCTTAAAAAATCATTTGAAAGTACGTCGTAAGCTTCGTTAATTTCTTTTATTTTTTGTTCATTTGTTGATTTTTTATCATTTCCATTTAAATCTGGATGATATTTTTTTACTAATACTTTGTATGCTTTTTCAATTACTTCTTTCGACGCTTTTTTGTTTACTTCTAAAATTTCATAATAATTTTTCATTTTTTGTATTTTTTCCTTGTTTTATTTTATCTCATTTTATATCAAATAAATAAAAATAGCAATATAAAATTGCTACTTTTTTGGTTGGAATTTGCAGACTATTATGGTCATGTCGTCTTTTATTTTGCCAAAGTTGTTATCTATTGCTTCGTTTAGTATTAGGTTTGCTATTTTTTTCGTGTTGTTGGTTTCTATGTCTTCTAACATGTATTTTATCCATAGTTCTTTGTTTTTGTATTCGATGTTTGCATCTAAGATGCCGTCTGAACACATTAACATGATGTCCCCTGGCATGATGTCTTTGTCAAAGGTTTGTATGTTTCCTGTTTCTACCATGCCTGTTGGTAATGAGTTGGATTTTATTATTTGTACTTTTTTATTGTTTTTTATGTATGTTGGACATGCCCCACTTTTTATAAATTCTATTGTTCCTTCGTATAGGTCTATTATTGCTATGTCAAGTGTTGAGTAGATGTCGGTGTTTTGGTTTATTAGGGATGTATTTATTAGGTCTAATGATATTTTTTTGTCAAATCCTGATAGTAGCAAGTTTTCTAACATTCGTAATGCTTGTGTGCTACTTTTTCTTGCTTCTGCTCCTGTTCCCATTCCATCACTTATAGCAACTAGATATTTTCCGTCTTTTAGTCTAATCTGTAATAATGCGTCTCCTGATATTTCGCTTTTATTTTTTGTGCTTTGTTCTGTTCCTATTGCCATTATGTATTTGTCGTCAGATAGAAAGCTTAGTTTTTTTCCTATACTGGCTTCCTCATTTAGCACTATTTTTTCTTTTAATACTTGTGTTAATATTTTACTTATTGTTTCTATTTTGTCTGTTTCTAATATTTCGTCTGTGTATACTTCTAGAATATATCTTCCTTCTTTTTTTATGGAGATTTCTTGAATTGATATGTTTTTTTGTTTTAATAATTCTAGTATTTCTGCTTTTGGCTTTTCGTATTGTGTTTCTTGTTCTATGTCATTTTCCATTCCTCTTGCCATGTTTTGAACGGCTTTTGATATGGTGTCTAATTGTTTTCCTAAATTTTTTTGACTTTCTATTATTTTCTTTTTTCGTATAAAGTCTGCTTTTGCTATTTTGTATGACAAGTTAATAGTCCTAATTACTTGAGCAATGTTTTCTTCTAGGTATTGGCTTACATCTTTGTCATCAAAGCCTACTATATAACTATTACATTTTGCAAATATTTCTAATAGTGATTGCCTGTCAATTTCTTGTTTATCTAATAAGTGTGTAAATATTTCATCTATAATTTTGCCATCAGTATCTGCTAAATCTTCATATAGCATGTTTTCTTTGTATGGTTCTAAATTATTTAATAATTCTGTTATGAAAATTTGTTTATTTTCATTTCTTTGTGTGTTAGCATCATAAGTTGTTGGTTCAATATTTTTGTAATTTGTTGCCATTTCTTGTATGGTCTTTGATACTTGATTTAAGTTTTCTGCCACTTCTTTACTTTTATTTAAAGCTCTATTTGGCATTACTGGAAATAGTTTTGTTTTTCCTATAAATTCTTCTAGTTCTATGTTTAGATTTTTAGGTACAGCTAATAATCCTATTGAAGCTATTAAAATTTCTTTAAAGTGAATTAGTTCAATTGTATAGCCATTAGAAACGTAAGCTAAAACTACATTGCCTAATGTAAACCCAACTACAACTCCTATTTTACCAAATCTGTTTAAAATTCCAGCTATCATACCTGAAATAGCGTAGGCTGCTATCATTATTGGTTCGGAACCTGTTATAACTCCTATGGTTACACCTATTGTTACACCTGCAGTTGTTCCTACTAAAATGCCATTTTTCCATCCTAATACCATAACTATTAATATACTTAAAATGTTTTTAACGCCAAATCCTAATATATTGAAATCGCCAAATGCTCCTACGGCAATGGCTAATATAATGCTTGCTCCTATTAGTTCTTCTATTGTAAAGGCTCTTTTTGTCCAAAATTCTTGTAAAACAACAACAGAATTTACAAATATTTTGTAAAATACCAATCCAATTATAGCTGTTGTAATACTAGATAAAACGTCATAAATAGTAAAGCCAGACATAGCAAGTTTAATAATTTGTATAATTAATATAGACATAAATATATGCTTACTAATTTTTATTTTTTCATTTCTTTCTTTTTCATTGTAAATTGGTTTGAAAATGAATAAAATGGTTACTAAAACTAGTGATGTAAGAAAATATCCTAATGCTCCTCCAACACCGTATTTTATGAAGTTACCAATTATGGATACACAAATAACACCTAATGCTGGTACAGAAGATGCAAAACAAGCACCTAACATGCTAATACTAAAAACAGAAAATTCTCCCCCTAGTCCTACCATTGATAACATAAATGAAATTATATAAATTACTATATTTTTGATAGCAAATACATTTGAAAAAATATTTACTTTATTATTTTCTTTTTCTATAACATTTTGAAACATCCTTACCACCTCTTAATATTTGATAGGCTTATTTTACTACTTGTCCTTCGTGGTTTTTGTCTTTTTTAGTAGGCTATTCTAAAAAAGTTTTTTACATTTTATTACTTATATTTTTATTTTTCTTTTATTTGTTTTATTTTCTGTTTTTTATTTTATTACAGATTGTAAAAAAAAGCAATAAAAATACGAAAAAAGGTTGCTAAAAAAGACCGTTCCTTTTGACAATCCTTTGTTAATTTTCGCAGAAAAAAAGTAGAGGTTTTGTTTCCTCTACTTTTTTTTATTTATGGTGTTTATTATTATTTGTCTACTACTTTCTTCTTAATTAGTATTACACCTACTCCTAAGATGACAAGTGCTGATACTCCAATTGAAACTGGTACAATGTATGCAAGATTTTTACCTGTTGGTGT
>CAZASP010000018.1:0-16381 GCA_964487865.1 uncultured Clostridium sp.
TTGGAATTTTTGAGAATTTTTCAGAATTTAAAAAAATTATGCTATTCTCTAAAATCCCTAGAAAATAGCACTTTTGAAATCTTTTGACTGTTCTTGAATTCTGCTTGATTTCCTTCAAAAACTGGTCTTTTGGTCGAGGCGAGGTAATCTAACCAATTACTATTTTTCTTGATTTATCAAGTGTTTTAAAGTCTTATATTTTTACTTTGAAAATTTTCCTTGAAGCTTTAAAAAAACTAATTCTTATAAATTTTAATAAAGTTTCAAGAATTTTATTTTGTTTTCTTAAGCATAGTCGTAGTCATAATCTGCATCTACATTAAATATCTCTTTATCTATTAAATATTCTTCAACATTTTTGTTTTCAGACTTTTCAAATTCAACATCTACATCGACATAGTATTTCATAGTAATAGTAATATCAGTATGACCTAATATTTTCTTAAGAACTGCTGGAGCAATTTTTGTTTCTGCACATCTAGTTGCAAATGTTCCTCTTAACATATGAGTATGAATATCAGTCTTTTTAACAACTTGTTCTTTTGCATTTTCTTCTTCATAAACTCCGATATTCAAATCTGATGCAATCCTTTTTAGACTACTATTAATAGAATTTTCTACATACATTGTTCTGTCTTCTTTACAAAACAATAAGTGATTTTTATTTTCAATCTTATGTTCTAAAGCACCTTGAATAATTTGATAAATTATATTATTCATATTCAAAGTTCTTTGACCTGTATTTGTTTTAGTATTATTTCCTATAATTGCTTTGCCATTATTATCTTTTGTTTGAGTTCTCCTAATATAAATTTTTTTATTTTCCAAATCTATATCTTTTTCATAATCTAATACCAGAGCCTCTCCTATTCTCATTCCCGTACTCAATAATAGTAACAAAATATATTTGTGTCGACATTCTTGATAACTTACATTATTTAAATAATCTACTAATTTCTTTTGTTCATCAACTGTTAATGAAACTCTATGATGACTCTTATATTCACTTTTGGGCTTTTCAACCCTATTATAGCCCTCCATAAAATTATCTGTTATTATGTTTTCATATTTAGCTTGTCCAAATGCCATACATAATAATTCATAATGCTGTTGTATAAAATTTAATTTCGTTTTCCATAAGTTTTTTTCTCCTTTCGTATTTTTATTTTATGATGATATTTTTCTCGCCCCTCATCACCTGGGAATTATTAGATGGTAATTTACATTACTCCACTGGATTTTCACCACTCCGACTTAAGTCCGAGTTGCACCCTATACGATGAGTTAAGGCTATGCAAGTGTCTCATTATATTGTATCTAACAACTGAAATATTCAATTTTTAATGTACAATTTAAGGAATTTTTGGTAATTCTATTGACTTTTTAAAGTAATTATTGTAATCTATATATATCAATAAGTAATTACTTAACTTTACCAAAGCATAACGTAATCTTTATAATTTGTCAAGTGATTACAATGAAATTTTTAAGAATTTTTTAGGAGTGGAAAATGAAAACTAATTTTTATATAGAAAGTGGGCGTTTTTGCCTTGCATTTGACAGATACGTAATAGAAGAAATAAACGAAAAAAGATATATTCTGCCTGAAAAAGGGGCTAAAAGTCATGTTTCAACTTTTTCTGATTGGATAGATAGATATTTAATAGATATTTTGAATATTGGGAAAAAAGTATATTATAAAGAAGAAGTGGGAGATATAGAAATTTTAGATTATGTACAAAATTATGGATTATTCGGATTTATGGCTGATTTTCCAGTTAATAGATATTATGTATTAGATGATACGGTTGCTTTAAGAGATTATAATTTAATAGATTATGAAGATCATATAACTACTATGAAATTAGAAGAATACTTAAATTTCTTTATGCCAAAACTAAATAATAGTCAGATTAAAGAATTAATTGAAAAATGTAGAAGAGATATATCTCCTAGAATTATGGAAAAATACCTTACACCAGAACTAAATGAATTTTTGATTTTTTCTAAAAACTATGGAGAACCTGTTGATATGATTTTACAATATGCAAAAATTTTATATGAACATCTAGTTCACTTTGTAGAGGAACGACACTTAAGAAATTATTCGCCACTTATAGCAATAAATAATCTTTATACTAATATAGATAGCTTGCATAATAACGAAATAGGTTTAGTATATGGATATTTAAAACAAGCAATAGATTTGAATTTTTTAGTAAATTTATCACAAGATACTATTATGCTTAAGATTTGTAAATTCTGCCACAAAGCTTTTATACCTAAAAACTCAAAGGCAGAATATGACACACCACAATGTAAAAATAAGGCTAATGTATATAGTTTTAGAAAAAGAGCTCAAGAAGAAGAAAATTAATACTGAATTGGAGGAATTCTAAATGGAAGAAATAAAAAATATTTTACTTTCTTTAATTAAAGAAAACGAAAAAGAATATGTTGAATATAAAGAAGCTAAAAATAATTTTGATTTTAATGAGCTTGGAAGATATTTTTCGGCATTAAGTAATGGCGCTAATTTAGTAGGAAAACAATATGCTTGGCTTGTATTCGGAGTAAGTGATAAAACTCATGAATTTGTAAATACTAATTATAGAAAGGGTGCTAATTTAAACAGTTTGAAAAAGGAAATAACTCAATCAACTAATGATAATATGACATTTATGGATATATATGAATTTGAGATTGATGGTAATAGAGTTATAATGTTTAAAATTCCTGCAGCAATTGGCGTACCTACTACTTGGAAGAATATTGCTTATGATAGAAATGATGAATCTTTAATTCCATTAAATGATGTAAAAAGAGATACAATATTATCTACAGTAAATGTTGATTGGACAAGACAAATTATTAGTGATTTAACAGTTGATGATTTGGATAAGAATGCTATATTAAAGGCGAGAGAACAATTTAAAAAGAAAAATGAAAATAAAGAAATTGCAGATGAAATTGATAAAATGGATGATATAACTTTCTTAAATAAAGCCAAAGTTTTGTTAAATGGTAAAGTAACTCGTGCTGCATGGTTATTATTAGGAAGTGCAGATACCAATACATATGTTGATAATTATATTCCTTATATAACTTGGAAACTACAAGAAGGTACAGATATTATTGACTATGAACATTTTACAATTCCATTTATTATTACAATGGATAAAGCTAGTGAAAAAATTAGAAACTTAAGATATAGATATATGCCAAGTCAAACAACACTTTTTCCAAATGAAGTAGATAAATATGATATAAATATTCTTCGTGAGTTATTAAATAATGCTATTGCACACCAAGACTATAGAAAAGGTGGAAGAGTGAATATTATAGAAATGAAAGACAAAGTAATGATATTGAACGAAGGTAGATTTATACCTCAATCAGTCGATACTTTAATTATAAATGAGGGTTATGTTCCACCATATTATAGAAATCAATTTTTAGCACAAGCAATGGTTAATTTTAATATGATTGATACTGCAGGTATGGGAATAAGAAGAAGTTTTGAAAAATTAAGAGAAAGATTTTTCCCTATGCCAGATTATGACTTAAGTGAAAAAGATAGAGTAAAAGTAACTATATATGGGAAGATTCTTGATGAAAAATATTCTCAAGTATTGTTTGAGAAAACTGATTTAAGCTTACAAGAAGTTATGCTTTTAGATAGGGTTCAGAAAAACATTGAAATAACTAAAAAACAGGCTGAATTATTAAAAAGAGATAAATTAATTGAGGGAAGATATCCTAATATATATGTTTCAAAGGGAATATCTGAAATTGTAGATGATAAGGTATCTTACACTAAAAAATCTGGATTTAATGACCAATATTACAAAGATTTGGTATTAAAATATATAAGGGATTTTGGAAGTATTACTAAAAAGGATTTAGACAATTTGTTAATGAATAAATTGCCAGATAACTTAAATATTGAACAGAAAAAAAGGAAAATTAAATATTTAGTTAATGAAAATTTGGCGAAAAAAGAAAAACTATTGAAAAATATTGGGAAACCTAATAATCCAACATGGGCATTAAATGAAAAAGAGTGAATTCATCGCCGAAATATTGCCGAGATATCGCCGAAACATCGCCGAAAATTAAATGTTTGATATAAAATTATAACTTGATTATAAATAAAAATAGCAATAAATAGAATACAAAGAAAGGGTAGAAAATAACTGTAGAATAAAAAAAACAGATTATAGTCCATTTGATAAAATAAAAAATTTTAGAGAAAGGAAAGTATAATGTTTTTTCTATATATTCATTATACGAGAAAATTATTCTTGATTTTCATTTTTGCATGTGATATCATAATTATAATAAATATCAATTTTATGTTATTAAAGTATAAAAGGATAAAATAAATGAAACGAAAAAAATTAATAATTACTATACTAATAATTATTATTGCAATTGCATTTATAATATTTAACTTAATTCATATTCCAAGACATCCAAAATGGAAATTACCTAATTGGATTGATAAGTATGGTGTAGAGATTACGGAAATAACTTATCAATCTGTAAATAATAATAATATAAAGGATCAACATTTAGCATCCTCAAAATATTATGATTTTATAAATATCTTAGATACTATTATTAATAATAAAGTTAGATTCAATCCTACATTAACGGATAAACAATGGAATACTGCAATGCAGACAGACTACCATAATAATTTTGGTGGCAATTTTAGTATTTCTTTTGATAATAGTAATCATAGTACATACGGAAAAATACCAATTTCGTTATATAAAGCTCATGATATTTATATAATTGGTTACCCCTATTTTCTTAACACTAAGATATTTCGTGACTTTATAATGAAAGAAATTGCTCAAGACGATTTTGAAACTATACTATCATATTTAAAATAATATAAAAAGGGTTCATATTTTAAAAATTCTAATTTATATTTAAAGAGATTTAACTTTATAAAGATGAAACAAATTATAGTGTTTTTGATGATATAAAGCAAAAAAAGTATTTATAAAAAATTTGTCGCACATAAATATCTGTATAGTGGTACAGAGAGCTCCCTAATGGATTAGATACAATTGTAGGGGAAAGAGGAATAAAATTATCAGCAGGGCAAAAACAGAGATTAAACCTAATTAGAGGAATTTTAATTGACAAAGAATTATATTTTTTTGACGAACCTACATCTAATTTGAATGTTTTATCAGAAGAAAAAATAACAAATATGATTGAAAAATATTTGAAAGACAAGACTTATGTAATAGTTACGCATAGAGCAAAATTAAAAGAATTGTGTAACAAACACTATTTATTTGAAAATAACATGATGAAAGAAGTTTTTGATGATATTAAATTTTAGTTTTGATGTTTAAAAAATATAACCAAAATAATATTTAATGTTGATAATAAGTAATTATAATGAGAGTTCAAGGATAACTCTCATTATAATTTTGCCTTTATTTAATACTCAATATCAAAATCATCATCTTTCTTCTTAAATTCGTTTATATCAAGTTGTTTTTCAAAATTAAGGTTAGTATATGTTTCTTTCTCAAAATCTCGTACAAGTTCATCTTCAGATGGATAAGAGAACTTATTGCAAAGCCATTTGATAAATTTCTTTAAGGTTACTTTAAATCTATCTATTATTTTATTTAAGTGCTTATTTTCCTGCTTTAATTTATGAATTTCTTTCTTATATTCATGTTCCATATTATAAGCTTTACTTTCATACTTTAATTCCAATTCTTTTTCTTTATTCTCTAATTCTTCTTGTAATAAACTATTTGAAAGCCTTAGGTTTGTATTTTTTTCTATTATTTTTATATAGTCTTCTTTGAAATTTTCTGCAAAGTCTACCGTATTTACTTGTTTTGATAATTCCTTATGCAATGATTTGTTTTCTTGATAGAGTTCTTGTATTAGCTTATCTCTAGGTTTTATTATTTCACTTTCTATTTTTTCATCACGATTAAGCATAACCTTTTTAATATCTTTAATATTAGGTGTTTTAGGCAATTCTAAAGATGTATTTTCTAATACCTTCTTGGTATTTTCAAAATTAGTTATTTGCTTGTAATTTTGTATTGTTTCGTTTTTTCTTTTTGTCTCTTCTGCAGGTAATCCTCTTTGCAAGTCAAAACCTTTGCTTGTTATATATTCGTAAAAAACATTTTGTAAGTTTTTATAACCATCTCTACCTTTCCAAAAATCTCTACAACATACTTTATCAATTTCATTACCATTTTTATCTTTTGTATGAACTACTGGAATGTAAACCAAATGCATATGTGGAGTAGTTTCATCAAAATGTACAACTGCTGATATTATATTTTTCTCTCCAAGATTTTTGTAGTTGCAAATAAAATTGTAGCTTTCTTCAAAATACCTTTCTGTTTCTTTTTGCCCTATTTTATTGAAAAACTCTGAATCAGATGTAAATATCATTTCACACATAATTATACTATTACTTCTTATTTGACCTTTTAAATCGTATTTTTCTTTTAGTTTATCAAATTCTTTTACATAGTTTAATTCATTTTTCTTTAAATAATAATTTAGATGTGTTTTGCTTATATCTATTTCTTTATTTGAATGACTTTTTGCTTTTCTATCATTATGAACTGCTGATCCTTGTGCTTGGCTCCTCGTTAATTTTTCATTTCTTACGATAGCATAACTCATATTCTTCATAGCCTTTCTACTAAAATCAAGTTTACTTGTCTAACACACTAGACAAGTTTTTCAAACTTATCCGTGTGCTCTGCGAGGCTTTCCTAAAAATGATTTAACATTTTTAGGCTATATTTTATAATGACTCATCATTATAAAATATAGTGAAGTTGCATATTAGAGTTTATCTTGCAACTTCATATCACAGATTTTTCTACGAGGTAGCTTGGGTAATTCTATTAAGTGAGTTAGCATATATATTATCGAAAAAGCCATTTGGGTAGTTTCTTTCGGTTCTAAAGGAAGTATAATTTTTCTTGTCTACAATAATTCTAGTATTTCCTAAATTATTATACAAGCAAATCATCAAATAATTTTTAGCATTTTGTATATTAGGTATATTCTTTAGTATATCTAATAATTGAATTAAGTTTTCTTTTACTATAAGCTGTAATTTATCTAATATCTTATAGTGACTAACTATTACACTTCCAACTTTTATTGTATTTTTATAGTATAAGCTATCTATTACATCTTCTAGTATAACTTTATCTTTTTTATCAAATTCATTTAATTTGCATTTATCTTTTATTTTTACTAATTCTATTTCATCTTCACTTTTTGGATTGATGGAATCAGTATTTATTACATTAGTTTTGATATTATTAGTATTGATTGTTTGTAGATTTTCCTGTTCTTGAATAGTATTTTCTACTACTCCAGAACTGTAAAAATTACTGTTCTGCAACTGTAAATTTTCCGTATCTGTATTATCTTCTTTTTCTTCATATTGGATTTTGCCAACATATATTAAATTCGGTTTTCCTAATCCTTGCCTTTTTTCTGCGATTAAATTTACATCTACTAATTGTTTAAATGCTTTTGTTACTGTTTTATCAGATAAGTTTAATTTTTCTTGTACTTCTTCTCTAGTAAAAATTAAATATATATTTTTTTCTTCATCTATCCAACGATTTTTTTGAGATAGAGATAATCTATCTAGTAAAAAAGCATATAAAATTTTACTGTCTGAATTAAGGTTATTTTTATAATTTGAATTAGTAAATAATTCTTGTGGCATTTGATAATATTTATGTTCTAATATTTCATTGTCTTTATATGGTATAAATTTCATATATTAAAGTTCTCCTTTCTGTTTATTTGAAGAACTTTAAAACTACTTGATATTTTTTTCTTGAAACTTTCTTGAAACATTGCAAAAATTTTCTTGAAACTTTTTCTTAAATAAAATAAGCATATTTTTTAGAATTCTTTTGAACTCAAAAAAATTATGCTATTCTTCATTTCTATTGAAAAATAGCATAATTCATAACTTTTGAATTTTTATAAATTCTCTTAAATTCCCTTGAAAAAGGGCAAAAAATGGTCGAGGCGACAGGGATCGAACCTGCGACCTCATGGTCCCAAACCACGCGCGCTACCAACTGCGCTACGCCTCGATATGTAATTTTATTAGTGAACACTTGTATATAATACCATAAAATACAGTTTTTTGCAATATTTTTTATGGATTTTTTTACGTTTTTTGCTTTTTTTACTTGAAAAATCATTTGTTACACGTTATAATAAAAGATAGTTTCCAACATATATGCGCCCATAGTCTAGTTGGATAGAATGGCAGGCTACGAACTTGCAGACGGGGGTTCGAATCCCTCTGGGCGCACCACTTTATATATCTATTTTTTCAATCTCAATGCATTCAAAATTACTGTAAGACTACTAAACACCATTGCTAAACTTGCAATCATAGGATTTATAGAAATACCAAATGGTTTCAAAACGCCAATAGCAATAGGTATCATTAATAAATTATAAAAGAATGCCCAAAATAGATTTTGTTTAATATTTCTAATTGTTTTTTTGCTTATACTTATTAAATTTAAAATACTTGTTAAATCATTACTTGTTAAGATTACATCAGAAGCATCCATTGCAATATCAGTTCCTGAATTTACACTTACGCCAATATCACTTGCGGTTAAAGCTGGGCTGTCATTTATTCCATCTCCACACATCATAACAAATTTATTTTCTTTTCTTAATTCTCCAATTATGTTTGCTTTTTCTTTTGGTAATACATTAGCAATTACTTTGGTAATTCCTATGTCATTTGCGATTTTTTCAGCTGTTTGTTTATTATCTCCTGTTAGCATAATTGTTTCAATTTTATTTTTATTAAGATTTGATATAATTTCTTTTATATTTTCTCTTACTTTATCATTAATTCCTATTATTCCTATAATTTCTCTATTTTTTACAACATATACTATACTATTGCCATTTGATGATAAGCGTTTTTCATCTTCTGTGTATTGATTTGGAATTTCATTTTGTTCTAATAGTTTTGCATTTCCAAGTAATATTTCGTCTTGACCTATTTTGGCTTTTAGCCCAAATCCTGCTATGTTTTCAAAGTTTTCTACATCTAAAGTTTCTAATTTATTTTCTTTCATATAATCAACAAATGCTTTGCCTATTGGATGTGTTGACTGACTTTCTATACTTCCCACCATTTGTATTAGTTCATCATTTTCTATGTTGCTATAATTAATTATTTCAACAATTTTTAATTTTCCATAAGTTAGTGTTCCTGTTTTGTCAAAAACAATTGTGTTTACTTTTTGTGCATTTTCTAGAATTTCACTTTTCTTTACTAGTATTCCTTTTTTTACGCATACACCTTCTGATATTACAATAGCCAGAGGCGTTGCTAAACCTAAGCTACATGGACATGCTACTACTAAAACTGTAACAAATGTTATAATTGCTGATTCAATTCCTTGTCCTAATAATAGATAAACGAAAAATGTTAAAATTGCAATTATTATTACAACAGGTACAAAAATTCCAGATACTTTGTCTGCTATTCTAGCAATAGGTGCTTTTGTGTTGCTTGCTTCTATAACAGCTTTTACAATTTCAGATATAGTTGATTCTTTTCCTATTTTCTCTGCTCTATATTCGATGTACCCATCATAATTTATACTTCCTGCCATAACTTTACTACCAATTTCTTTAGCAACTGGCTTACTTTCTCCAGTTATAAAAGATTCGTCTAAGTGGGCTCTTCCTAATGTAATTTCTCCATCTACAGCAATTTTTTCTCCTGGTTTACTTATTACTATATCGCCTTTTTGTATTTCATCTAAAGTTACTTGTTTTTCCGCACCATCTACTTTTATGATAGCGGTATTAGGTGTTATTTCTACTAATTTTTGAATAGCCTCTTTTGTTTTATCTTTGCTAATTCCATCAACATATCTACCTAATTTTACAAAATATATAACTATTGCAGCAGATTCAAAATATAAGTTCATTACATGGTTTATGTTGTAAATACTATATCCTAAGCTGGCAATAACACCAATTCCCACTAATGTATCCATATTAGGTGTCCCATGTATTAAATTTTTATAACCATTTTTTAAGATATCAAAGCCATACCATATAAATGCTATTGTTAAAATTAGCAAGCTTATAATGTAATTCGTTGGATGTGTCATTGGGTTAAGAATTTCAATGGTCGGTAATTTCAACATGTGCCCCATTGATATATACATAAGTATAATTGCAAGTATTGTAAAGATTATAAATTTTACTTTTTCCTTTTTTTGCTTACTTTCCATTTTTATTTCTTTGAATTCGCCTAAACTTTTAAATCCTGCTTGTTTAACAAATTCTTCTATTTTTTCAACATTTAAAATTTTTTCATCATAGTTAATAACAGCATTTGCTAATACAAGATTAACATTTGCTTCTTTTATACCTTCTTGTTTGTTTAGATATTTTTCTAATCCATTTGAACAAGCTGAACAGGTCATACCATCTATAGATAAAATTATTTTTTTCATAATACTACTCCTTATAATAATCATCTAAAAAATGATGCTTTTCGCCAGTTCTTTGGCTTCTGTATGATATTATTGTGTCTAAATTTACATTTTGTGCACTTCTAAAAATGTTTATGTCTACTCTATCATATACTTGTCGTAATTGTTCTATTAATTTTTTTACTTCGTCTCTTTTAGAACCAAATTCATTATTTACTAAGTTTGATTTTTCTGTTATTTTGCAAGCACATTTAATAAATTCTAATTCGTGCTTTTCTTTCCAACTTATAATACTAGCTTCTTTTACATAGTATAGTGGTCTTATTAGTTCCATTCCAGGATGAGATGTGCTTTTTACTTTTGGCATCATTGTTTGCATTTGTGCCCCATAAAGCATTCCCATTAATATTGTTTCTATAACATCATCAAAATGATGTCCTAATGCTATTTTGTTACATCCTAATTCTTTAGCCTTTTCATATAAATAGCCTCTCCTCATTCTTGCACATACATAACAAGGATGGTCTTCTATTTTTGATACAGCATCAAAAATTTTTGTTTCAAACATTGTAATTGGTATGTTTAATAATTTCGCATTTTCAATAATTTTCTGTTTATTGCTTTTGTTATATCCTGGATCCATTGATAAAAATATGACATCAAAATTCATCTTGCCATGTCTTTTTAGTTCTTGGAAACATTTTGCTAAAAGTGTTGAATCTTTGCCACCCGACATACATACAGCAATTTTGTCGCCATCTTGTATCATGTCAAATTCTTGTATGCCCTTAATAAATCTTGTCCATATTTTTTTTCTATAATTCGTTATAATGCTTCTTTCTATTTCTTGATATTTTTCCAATTTATATTTCTCCCTCATATAATAAGATTTTATAAACATATTATTTATATTTTTTTACCTTTTAAAATATCTTTTATAACTTCTCCTGCTATAATTAGACCTGCTACTGATGGAACAAATGATATGCTTCCCGGTACTTGATTTCTAATTGTGCATTTTCTTTTTGTTCCTTCGGGACATATACATCCTGTTTTGCAACTACATTCTGATGTCTCATCTGGCTTAATTGGTTCTTCTTTTGAATAAACTACTTTAAGTTCTTTAATTCCTCGTTCTCGCAATTCTTTTCTCATAACTTTTGCTAAAGGACAGATACTAGTTTTATAAATATCTGTTATTTCAAATTTTGTAGGATCTAATTTATTTCCTGTTCCCATACATGATATGATAGGTATTTGTAATTTTTTTGCTCTAACTACTAATTCTATTTTTGCCGTTACTGTATCTACACTATCAACTATATAATTTACGGTTTTATCTATTATTTGCTTGCTATCTGGCATAAAAAACTCTTGATATATTTCTACATTAGCATCTGGATTAATTTCTAATATTCTTTCTTTTGCTACTTCAACTTTGGGTTTACCTACTGTTTTATGTGTAGCAATTAATTGTCTGTTTAAATTTGTTAAACAAACTTTATCATCATCTACTAATATAAAGTTACCAACTCCTGCTCTTACTAATCCTTCAACTACAAAAGAGCCTACTCCTCCAATTCCAAATATAGCTACTTTGGACTTTTTTAATTTTTCTATTGCTTTTTTCCCTAATATTAGTTCTGTTCTTGAAAACTGATTTAACATTTTCTATCTCCTCAGTTTAAAATTATATATCATTTTATCATTTTATGCAATGCCCATTTTAAGTACAAGTATACACTTTCTGGTTAATCTTAAATAAACATAACTTATAATAACTTTTAATAATTATTCAAGTAAACTGTTTTCCATAAAATCATATTTTCTTTCATAATCCTTTGTTTCTTGATTTGCCATATATACCTCGCTACGATTTTTCTTTAGAAATTCAATTATTTGATATACATCAATCCAAATCTCATTTGGGCTATCTACTTGTGATTCGTCAAAGATTAGTTGCATACCAAAATGCAAATGTGGCACATTAATATTATTAACATTTTCTTTTGTGCTATATCCTGTCATACCCAAATATCCAATAACATCACCCGCTTTTACAGTCATTCCTTCTTCTAGTCCTTCACTATATGGATGATTTTTTCTTAAATGTGCATAATAGTAGTACCTTTTTGTGTCAAAACTACGAATTCCAATTCTCCAACCACCATATTGATTCCATCCTAAATGTTCAATAACACCTGATTCTACTGCAACAATAGGTGTTCCAATACTTCCCATTAAGTCATTTCCTAAATGTGTTCTTTTAAATCCATATGATCTACTGTTTCCAAAATCATCATAATGACTAAAAGAATAATTCTTAGCAATTGGCAAAAATGCTTTCAATCCATATTTATCTTCAAAAGTTTTTGTTCCATCTTCATTATTTGCTACTTCTACAGAATAGTTACCAATAAAACCACCTAAAACAGCAGAATAACTTTCATAATAATAATCATAAAATTTCATATCTTGAGTTAAATCTTCCATGGTTTGACCATTTTTTAGTTCTTGAATTAAAGGTTGTAAATCCTTTGCTTTGAAGTTTTTAAAGTTACCGCCATTTTTACAAGATAAATAAGCAAGCAATTCAATCCAATTGTAAACAATATCTTCATTCTTATTGTGTGAATCAATATCCATTTTAGCAGTTAAATTTAAAGCTTCACAAGACACATTAAAATCTACCCATTTAATAAAATTTTTTTCTATTTCTTCTGCTTCCATTTCTTCAGCTTCTTTTTTTTCATTTATTCGAATACCTTCTGAATTATTAGCAAATGAATAAAAAACAATAATGCTTAATAATAAAACAATAAGAACTATTGAAATTGTAATTGATATTATAACTGATTTTTTACCTACGTTAAATGATTTTATTAGCAAAAAAATTCACCCCATAAAATTATATGGGGAAATTATCCTAATATGATTTTTATTTGTTTAGTAATTTTGCCTCTTGTTACTTGTAGTTCTACTTCGTCTTTTGGTTTTTTTGTATATATATATTCTCTTAAGTCATTCATTGTGTTTAATTCTATGTTGTCTATACTTGTAATTATATCTCCCTCTCGTAGTTCTGTATTGTCTGCTGGTCCATTTTTTGTGATTTGTGCTACATATATTCCTTTTTCGAAGTTGATTTTTGTTGAATCATATATGCTTGAGTTCGAGTTGCCTGTATTACTTGAATTTAAGTATGGTATTACTTCTTTGTCATACGCATATATTCCTATTGTTGCTTCTGCAAATTCTCCTGTGTTCTTAAAACTTTCAATAATTGGCTTTACTATGTTAATTGGTACTGCAAAACCTATTCCTTCTGCTGATGATATTTTTACTGTGTTTATTCCTATTACTTCTCCATTTGGATAGATTAATGGACCTCCACTATTGCCTGGATTTATGGTTGCATCAGTTTGTATTAGGTTTGTCATGTATGATGATTTGTCTTGTTCCTCTATTTTTATGGTCCTGTTTTTTGCACTTATTATTCCTGATGTGACTGTCCTTCTAAATTCAAACCCAATTGGGTTTCCTATGGCATATACTGTTTCTCCTACTCTAATTGTACTTGAGTCACTTAATGTTACATATTCTAAATCTTTTGCATTAATTTTTGTTATTGATAAGTCTAAATCTGAATCACTCCAAGCTACTGTTCCATCATAGGTATTACCATTTTCTAAAGTAATATAACATTTACTGTATTTTGCACCTGTTACATGCTCATTACTTAAAATATATCCATTATCTGTTACAATTACACCTGTACCTAAGCCTAATTCACTTTCCGTACTTTTTGATAATATGCTGTTTCCTGCATTTTTTAGTTTTGAAATTCCAACTACTTTTCTGGTAGTTTCTTCTATTACATCTGCTATTTTTGTGCTATTTTCTTCTATTTTTTCCACATTTTGTGTTTCAACTGTGGATGAAATTCTTGTTGCTTCATAATTAGATGGATTTACTTCTATGTTTTGGTATGTAATATATAAATAAAACCCAAAAATCCATAGAATTATTAATATTATAAATACCGTTAAAACTTTTCTTTTGCTGCTCATTTTTTTCTTTTTCTTCAAACTTGCCACCTCAAAAATAGTATTGCCAAAAGTTTGATTTTTAAACTATTTTTTCTATTTCTTGGTAACGTTTTAGTTTTTGTGTTGTTGTTTTAGCCAAAGGTTCAGTTGTAATACTAATTTTTTTGATGTGTTTGTAAATTGGTAATGTTTTATTAATTTCTTTGATTTCTTTCCAAATTTCATCTTGATATTCTTGAATTGTTTTTTCCCCTAATAATTCCTTAATTATATTTTTATCATATACAATTTTAGCACATAACATGGTGTCTGTATTACTTTGATTTCTTTCATATACAATACTCTCTATTACATAAGGTATTTTATTTATTAAAAATTCAAGTTCTTGTGGGTAAACGTTTTTACCATTTTTTAATACAATTAAATCCTTTTTTCTTCCTGTTACATATAAAAATTTATCTTCATCTAAATAACCATAATCTCCCGTATAAAACCACCCATTTTTTAAAGCCTTATTAGTTTCCTCTTTATTTTGATAATATCCTAACATAATACTTGGACCTTTTACCACGATTTCTCCAATTCCTTCTTCATTTGGATTTTCAATTTTAACTTCTAGATTATCTAATACTAATCCTACTGATCCAGGTCTTTTTTTGTTATCTGTTTCTGCTGAAATAACAGGTGATGTTTCAGTTAATCCATATCCTTGTATTAATTCAATTCCAAGATTTGTATAACCAATAATGGTATCTTTATTCATAGGAGCCGACCCATATAATACTACCCTTAAATTTCCTCCAAATGCATCTAATATCTGTTTAAAAAGTAATTTTCTAACATCAATTTTACATTTTAATAATGTATTTGAGACTTTAGATAAATTAGAAATTAATTTTGTCTTTCCTTTATCTTTAATTTCCTTCTGTATTTTTTTATACATTTTTTCTAAAACTATTGGTACAGCAACAAATACTGATATTTTGTATTCTTTCAAATTTTGATCTATGTATTTTAGTCCGTCACTAAATGCTACTGTTGCTCCCCAATACAAACCAAATAAAAATGTTATAGTACATTCAAAAGTATGATGTATTGGTAAAAATGATAACAATGTATCAGTTGGGTATAATTTTATATATCTGCTAAGTGATACTATATTAGAGCATATATTATTTTGCGATAACATAACTGCTTTTGGCTCATTTGTAGTTCCTGACGTGAATAACATTATTGCCATTTTGTTACTATCTATTTCTATTTTTTCATAAATGTCATTTCCTTTTTGGACTTGTTCTTTTCCTTCTTCTAATAATTTTTTAAACGTTTTAATTTCAGATGAATTATTTTCTTCTGCCGAATCCATCTCTATTGCTAGTTCAATTGAATTATCCTTTTCTTTTAGAAGCTTTTTTACTAATTCTTTATGTTTGTTTTCAAATATAATGGCAGTTGCTCCACTTCTTTTTATTAATAATTCTGATTCATTGTCTGGTAATGCTCTATCTATTGGTACTACTACCATATTCCCTGTTGTAATAGCAAGATAACTTACGCACCATTCGTAACAATTGTTTCCTACTAAAACAATTCTTTTGTTTTCTAATCCTAATGTTAATAAAGCTGTACTTATTGCTTCTATATCTTGTTTAAAAGTATTGTATTTAATTTCTACATATTCCTTATTTTTTTTGAAACGATAAACTATATGTTCTTCCTTTCCTCTTTGTGCAACTTTTATCAATTCTTTGAAATTTTGGATTTCTTCTACTTTTTTCATTTTTAATCACAACCTCACCTTATTTA
>CAZASP010000019.1:0-16054 GCA_964487865.1 uncultured Clostridium sp.
TTTTAAAAATGTATCTGAAATTCTTGAAATAAATCAGTATATGAAAGAAAATGAGTAAGTATAATAATAACATAGTAGCTTTCTCTTGCTTCTAATTTGTTTTGGTAGCGAAGAGTGGATTCGAACCACTGACCTGTCGGGTATGAACCGAATGCTCTAGCCAACTGAGCTACTTCGCCATGTTTTTAGAACGATATTAATTATAAATGTAGTTTTTCCATTTGTCAAGTTAAAAATACAAGAAATTCAAATTTCTTGTATTTTTACCTTGTTAAATCTTCTCCTCTATTTATTTCGTCCTTTAAGACTTTTCCTGATTTAGCATCCATGTGAATTGGATTATTCTTTAAAGCTTTTTCAGCAGATTCTTCTTGGTTTTCTCTATCTAAACTTTTTGTTTTTTTATTAGTTTCTTTCAATAAACGTTCTGCCATTTTGTCTATATCTTTAGAAGTACTTAATAGTAATTCTTTATTTTTTTCTGATAAATCTTTATCTGTTTCTAATATTTCTTCTTCTGGTATTTCTTCAGGATCACTATCCCATATAGTTTCTTTTAATAGAGTCACTATTTGACTTATTTTTCCTTTCATATTTCACCTCATAATTTACTTGTAATTTATAAATACAATAATATTATAGCATAAAATCCTATAAAAATCAAGTATTTTTTACTTGTGTCAAAAATTCCTTTAACAAATTTGCACAATGTTTTGATGCTAATTTTAAGTTTTCATCAAATGTTGATGCATTCTTTTTATTTGGTGTATCTGATATGCATCTTATACACATAAATGGAATATTATCTAAGTAACATACTTGTGCAATTGCTGCGCCTTCCATGTCAACAACATCTGCATCAAATTTTGCACGTATCTTGTTTTTCATCCATGGTTCTGTGCAAAAAATATCACCGGTTGCTATTGTTCCTATTTTTATTTGATATTTTCTTTCTGGGATTGACTGTATTATTTGTTCCAATTCATGAATCAACTGACCATTACATTCTATTTTATCTCCTATTTCTGTTATATATCCTTTACTATGTCCAAAGGCTGTAATATCAAAATCGTGTTGTACTACTTGTTTTGCAATTAGTACATCTCCTATATTTAATAAACCATTTATTGAGCCTCCTGCTCCTAAATTTATTATATATTGAATTGGATATTTATTTAGCATTATTTGAGTTGTTCGTGCTGCATTTACTTTTCCAACTCCACTTTTTACTAGTACACATTTCTTTCCTTGGATGGTCCCTACTAGAAATCTTAAATTGTACACTTGTTCTAATTCTACATCTTTCATCAAATCGCATATTTCTTCTCTTTCTTCGTCCATAGCAACAATAATTCCAATTAAATCCATAGGTATCCCTCCTTTTCCACATAAATTATATAATAAATTATCTTTTTTTTCAATCACATATACAATTTTTTTTATTAGTACTTGTCACATCTCATTTTTTAGTGTAATATAATAGTGTAAATTGAAAGAAATGCAATTTTTAAAGTAAGGAGGAACACAATATGTGTGGAATTGTAGGTTACATAGGAAATCAAAAGGCAAGTACAATTTTAATTAATGGACTACTTCGTTTGGAATACAGAGGATATGATTCAGCTGGTATTTCAACTGTTGAAAAAAACGGTCTTTCAATTATGAAAGATAAAGGAAGAGTAAAAAATTTATATAATTTAAAAGGTATTGATGATTTAACTGGAACTATTGGTATTGCTCACACTAGATGGGCAACACATGGAAAGCCATCAAAAGAAAATTCTCATCCCCATATGGATAATAGCAAAAGTTTTAGCGTTGTACATAATGGAATTATTGAAAATTACCATGAATTGAAAAATTTTTTAACAGAAAAAGGTTATACTTTCTATTCACAAACTGATACTGAAGTTATACCTAATTTAGTTCATTATTATTACAATAAAGACGAAAAAACAGATGATTTAAAATTTTTAAGGGCTGTTAAAAATGCATGTTCAAAGCTAAAAGGAAGTTATGCAATTGAAATTATATGCAAAAACTATCCAAATTGCATGATTGTAACAAGAAAAGATAGTCCTCTTGTTATAGGAAAAGGAGAAAATGAAAACTATATTTCTTCTGATATTCCAGCTATTCTTTCTTTTACAAAAAATTTCTATTTATTAGATGATTTTGAATTTGCAGTTTTAACTACTAATAGCGTAGATTTTTATAATCAAGATTTAGAACATGTGAAAAAAGAAACAAAAAGTATTGAATGGAACGCAACTAGTGCTGAAAAAGATGGTTATGAAGATTTTATGTTAAAAGAAATTTATGAACAACCAACTGCTATTCGTGAAACAATTGGTGCTAAATTTAATGATAATTCAAAATGCGAATTTGATGAGTTGAATTTCACAAAAGAATACTTATCTAGTTTAAACAAAATTTATTTTGTTGCTTGTGGTACAGCTATGCACGTTGGATTAGTTGGTAAAAACATAATGGAAAAACTTTGTAGGATACCTACAGAAGTCGATGTAGCTTCTGAATTTAGATATAGAAACCCTCTAGTAGATGATAAAACTTTATGTATTTTTATTTCTCAATCTGGAGAAACTGCAGATACTATAGCAGCTTTAAAGCTTTGTAAAGAGAAAGGTGCTAAAACTTTAGCAATTAGTAACGTTATAGGAAGTTCTATTACAAGAGAAGCAGATTATTCAATTTATACACATGCTGGTCCCGAAATCGCTGTTGCTTCAACAAAAGCATATACATCACAAGTTATTTTAGTTGCTATTTTAGCAATTTACTTTGCTGAAATATTAGAAATAGATAATCAAAAAATTGATATTTTAAAAAGAGATATCATTGAATTACCTAAGAAAATAGAAGAAACTTTAAAACTTTCTAAAAGTGTCAAAGACTTTTCTAAGAAAATATATCAAGAAAAAGATGTCTTTTTCTTAGGAAGAGGTATTGATGAAGCTGTTGCTAAAGAAGGTTCTTTAAAATTAAAAGAAATTTCTTATATACATTCTGAGAGTTATCCTGCAGGTGAATTAAAGCATGGACCTATTGCTTTAATTGAAAGTGGAATTACTGTTGTCAGCATTATAACTGAAAAGCATTTAGTAGAAAAAATGATTAGCAATATTCAGGAAGTTATTACTCGTGGTGCTAAAACTTTAGTTATCACTAATCAAAATGTAGATGAGAATATGTTTGATATGACTATTAAAATTCCAGAAACTAATTCTTTCATCTCTCCTGTATTATCAGTTATTCCTTTGCAATTACTTTCATATTATATTTCAAAAGAAAAAGGATTAGATGTAGATAAACCACGAAATCTTGCTAAATCTGTTACAGTAGAATAATTTAATAATACTATAAAAAGCCTTAGTTTACTAGGGCTTTTTTATCTAGTTAATAACCTATTAATAACCTAACTACAATTAGGCAAACTGCTCCTGGCAATCCTAATAAGCCGTATTAAAATACTTGTAAAAAAATTTAATCCGATATGAAAACCAAAATTTGATCCAATAATATTAATTATAAAAATACAAACTCCACCTAATATGGAATTAAAAATCACTTTTAAAATCTTTTTTAGTGGTACTATGAAAATTCTTCCAAATACAAAAATAAGGCAGATACATGCTAAATAAGTAATAATATTTATATCCATTTACTTCAACTCCCTTAATCATTTGTATGTTAAAAAATGGACAAATATTACTTTGCCTAACTTACTTCTTCTTCATCCCATAATGTGAACTTTAAATCGTTAATCATATCTACCTCTATTCCATTTGCTTTAGCTACTTTTATTAAATAATCTAGTTTTGCTTGATTTGCTTTTATTTGATAAGTATAATAATCTACTAAACCATCTTGTGCATATTCAAAATTTCGGTTTGCTACTTTTAATTCTTCTCTTGCCTTAATAATTGCTCTTATAAGTTCTCTTTCCTTTTCTATTTCTGTTTTTTCTCTTATTTTTTGTTCTCTTACATAATACTCTTGTTGCATAAAATTTCCTCTTTTCATTATATTTTTCTTTATTATATTCAAATATTTCTTTTTTATTCCAAATTTATCAACAAATTTGCTCAAAAGTCTTGTTTTTTTCATTGTTTTGTAGGATAATATATGGTAGGAATATATTATTTAGAAAGGGTATATTTGATGAAATTAATAGATAATTTTTTAAAGAAATTAAATACTGATAGAAATACTTTTGCAACTTATTTGTTAACATTAATTACAGCATATTTAGCAGTTGATAGAATAGTAGAAATGTTACTTATGATATTCACAGGTGTTTCTTATTCTTATTGGGGACCTTTTAAATATGTTTTTGCCTTAGCTTGCCCTATTTTTGCATTTGCATTTATGCCATCATCTAAATTTGCAAAGACAAAAGCTCATAAAATTATGTTTTTCTATGTATTTGCAATAGGTTTATATATAATTGCTATGTCTATGTTTGTACAATGGTTAAACATGGGTGCTTGGTTGTTACTATTATCAGTTCCAAATTATACAGAAATAATTACTGAATTTTCAGATTTAGTAACTCCTGCATTTGTAAGTCTATCATTATATATACCTCTTGTTTCAGTTTATCCATTTTTTAAATGGGTTTATTTCAAAGTAAAAGACGAGGATTTTGCTCTTAAATCTATTGGTGATTTTCGTGGTATAAGTTTAAAAGATAAGTCAAAAGACCATGGACCTTATACTTGCGAAGTGTATCTATGCAATGATGATAGATATAATAAGAAAATTTTTATACCAGAGACTTCTAGATATCAATCTTTATTTGTATGCGGTGGTTCTGGAACAGGAAAAACTTCTTTAGTTTATGAACCATTAATTGCTGAAGATATTGAAAGAAAATATTTCTTTAAGGAAGCTTCAAAAGAATTAGGATTTACTGCTTTGAAAACACGAATTGCTGTATTAAATAAACCTTATGATAATGATTATTTAAATAAGAATTTTAGTTTAAATATGATTTCTCCTTTACCAGGAAAAGAGGCCTTATTAAAAGCTTATTTGAAAAAAATGACTTTAGGTACAATTGATGATATTCCAGTTTATAGAAACTTAGGTCTTACACTAATGGCACCAGACTATGAAGTAATAAGCCATATGACAGATGTATGTGAAAATTTTGGAATTGAATATGACATTATAGATCCTTCTAATAGCAATTCGATTGGTCTAAATCCATTTGTATATCATGATGTTGATAAAATTGCTGTTACTATATCTTCTATATTAAAAGCTATGTACTCAGTATCACACAATGATCCAGAGGAAGCATATCGTGGAGATGTTTCTACACAAGCAATTGAAAATGTTGTAATTTTGTTAAAAGAAATGTATCCAAGAATGAATGAAGGTGTACTTCCTAATATGGAAGATTTGCTAAAATTATTTACTAATTTTGAATTAATTGAAAAAATGTGTGAAATTATGGCATATGACGAAGAATTAAAGGAAAAATATTCTGTTCAACTTACATATTTTAAGAAAAACTTTTATAAAAATGCTCCTGGAAGGGAAGAAACAGAAAAATATATTTACACAGCTGTTGCACAATTAGATAATTTATTAAGAATACCTGGCATTAAGCCAATTCTTTGCAATAGGCATAATAACATAGATTTTGATGAAGCATTATCAGAAGGAAAAATGACATTTATTTGTACTAGACGTGGAGACTTAGGTGAAGCTGGTCATAAAGCATTTGGATTATTTTACTTAATATCTATGCAAAATGCAGTTCTAAGAAGACCTGGTTCTGAATCAACACGTATCCCTCACTTCTTATATATAGATGAATTTGCAGATTTTATATGTAAAGCAACTGAGCCAATGTTTACTCTATATAGAAAATATAAAGTAGCACCTACAATATCTGTTCAAAGTTTATCACAATTAGAAGTTCATGGTCAAAAACAGAACTACAGAGCCATTATATTATCTAACTGTGCTAATAAAATATTTACAGGAAATGCAGAATATAATGAAATTGATTGGTGGTCAAAAGAATTTGGTCTACACAGAGAGTGGAAATATAAGAACAGTTTGGATCGTAATAAAGTTGAGTATGACCCTAAATATGGAGATGTAGAATGGAAAAGGGTTCCTACTGTTAATATAGATAAATTACAAAAATTATCTTTAAAGCAAATTGCTTTTAGAATTAAAGAAATAGATGGAAAACCAACTTGTGGTTGTGGTAGTCTTCAATTCTTAGAATCAAAATATAAAGAACCACAAAAAATGAAAACTTATGATTTTGGTAAATATTCTGATGGTGTTACAACAACAACTGAAGATAATAATAACACAGAAAAGAAGAAGTTTGATTTAAAAAATCTTGATTTTATAGATGAAAGGGATGAATTTAACCCTGTTCAAACTGATGTTACAGATTCAAAATATTTATTTGATAATGAAGATGCAATTATAGTTAATTTTAAAAAGAAGAAATCATAAAAAAGAGAATGGATATAAATATTATCCATTCCTTTTTAAATTCTAATACCTATAAATTCAATTATGATTCCAGATATTACACCTATAATGTACAATAATGAAACAATTTGTATATTTTGTTTAATACCTTTGTTAGTTTTAAATAGTACAGCTAGCCCTACTCCTGTTCCTACTAAAAGTCCAGAAATCAATGTTGCAACTGAAATTACATTTTCCAAATACATTTGTGTTAAAATAACAGAAGCTGCGCAATTTGGTATTAATCCAATAATGCCTGCTAGTATTGGTCCTAAAATTGGTTGATTTTGTAAAAATCCTTCAATTGTTTCCTCACCAATTAAATAGATTACTAAGTTAATAACAATAGTAACAATTAATATAAAAATTGAAATACTTAGTGTATGTTTTAACGCAGATTTAACAATTCCGTGTTCACAATGGCAATGTTCTTTTTCACATAAATCAATTATTTTTTCATCTTCTAAATCTTTATTTTTTAATCTCATAACTAAATCGATTATAAACCCAGCAATCATCCCAACTATTAGTTTGATTCCTAAAATACTTAAAATTTTAGATATTGGTACCGCTTCTGATAAAAAAATTGGAAGCATTTCATCTGATGTGGATAAATAAACTGATATTAGAGTTCCTAATGTAATTACCCTTGCTGCATATAAATTAGTTGCTGAAACAGAAAAACCACATTGTGGAAATATACCTAATATACTTCCTATAAATGGTCCATATTTTCCAGATTTTTTAATTGCTTCTTTTGTTTTATCTTTCGTTTTATGTTCTATATATTCCATAATTAAATAAGTTATAAATAAAAATGGAACTAATTTTATACAATCTATAATAGAATCTAATAATACTTCTCCCATTATTTTCTCCTTTTCTTCTGTCTTTCAATTATAACATAGCTTATTTCTTTTTTCAACCACTCAAAAAAGGTTCGACGTTATATTAAATAGATACACAATAGATTGAATTAAGCTTAAATAGTTATATTTTATCATAGCTTTGTGTATCGCACTCGCTTTGCTCGTTTGGTCGCTTACGTAGCTATTCAAAATATAACTATTTAAGCCTTTTATGATTTATTGTCTTGTTCTATAACAGCCGTTTATTGAACCTGTTCTTCCATTTGTATTATTATTAGGGACTACATTAACTCTAGCACTAATTCCATTAATTCCTGAAACTTGATTATTATTGTTGCTATTATTATTACAACCACATCTACCAGAATTTTGTGTATCATTTACATTATTTAATGCATCAATAAGATTATTAATAATTTGTGTATCGTTTTCTGTATTATTATTATTGTTGTTGCCACTATTATTATTATTATTATTTGAACAACAACATTGAGAATGGGTCTTTAAAAATCTGCAAATAATATATGTTAAATAAGCTGTAATAAAACTAATGATAGCATATACAATAGCAGCAACTAAAAACTCTAAATTATTAATAACAAATGTAACTATTAAGAAAATTGCAAATATTATTGCAGAAACTAGTATTGGACATTTTAAGATTTTTTGTAGAGCAACAGAAATAATTATAACTGCTATTGGTAAAGCAAAAAATATAAGTAAAGTATTCATGACTCTCTCTCCTTTTCAATTTTACTATATTTTATGCTTTGCGATTATTTTTTGTTAATTAGTTATATTCTACTTTTACTAAATAAAGTCCTTGCGGTGGCAAAGTTTTTCCTGCTTTTTCTCTTTTTTGTTCTTTTATTATATTAGGAATTTCTTCTGGTTCTATATTTCCTAATCCTACATCTACTAATGTTCCAGCTATAATTCTAACCATGTTATATAAAAAACCATTTCCAGTTAATTCTATCCATATTTTGTCGTTTTCTTTTTCGAAAATTTCTGCCTTATATATTGTCCTTACACTACTTTTTGAACTAGTTCCACTTGCTTTAAAAGCTTTAAAATCATGTTTACCTTCAAAGTATTTTATGGCTTTTTTCATTCTATCAATATCTAATTTCATTGGAATATGTGTTTCTAAATTTCTATAAATAGCTGTCCCATCCTTAGAATTGTTTATAATATAACGATATGTTTTCTTTTTACATGAAAGCCTACTATGAAATTTTTCATCTACTTCTTCTGCTGATTTAATTAAAATTGACTTTTTTAGATTACTATTGATAGCAATTGCAAATTTTTCAATTGGAATATTAGAATTAGTTTTAAAATTAGCAACTTGTCCGCAATGCATGTACTCCACTATCGGTTCTTCCAGATGCCATAAGTTCAACTTCTTCACCTGTTATTTGTTTAATAGCTTTTTCAATAGTTCCTTGTATATTTAGTTTGTTTGGTTGTTTTTGCCAACCGATTAAATTCTTTTCCATCGTATTCAATAACTAACTTAATATTTCTCATTTTTATTATAATTCCTTCCCAAAATTGTAATTTATTATAAACAAAAGTCGCTATCTTAAGCGACTTTATTAATTTTCCTTTTTTCCTTCTTTTTCTTCTTGTTTCTTTTTCATTTTTTCTTTTATTTGTCTTAACCTTTCTTTTCTCTCTTTTTTATCAATAGAAAATCTTTTTGTTACTACATTATTAATTAAGATTTTCTTTAATACGTCTTCCCTAACATCTGCAATTAATGTTCCATCTTTGGCAACTGACATTTTACCAGTTTCTTCTGAGACAACAACTACAATACTGTCAGATTCTTTTGAAATTCCAATTGCTGCTCTATGCCTTGTTCCTAATTCTTTTGCAATATCTGTATCATCTGCTAATGGTAAAACACAAGCTGCTGCTGCAATTTTATTATTTGATATTATAACTGCTCCATCATGTAATGGTGTTTTCGGTTCAAATATATTAACTAATAATTGTGGAGATACTTCTGCATCCATTGGTATTCCTGTTGATATGATGTCTTGAATTTTTATATCTCTTTCAAATACAATTAATGCTCCTGTTTTAGCCTTTGAAAGTTCAGTTGCTGCAATAACTACTTTATAAATATCTTCTTTTGTTTTAGTTGATACATCTTTATCTAGTCCAAAAAATCTGGTTAATTTATTTGTTCCTAATTGTTCTAATCCTCTTCTTAATTCTGGTTGGAAAATAACAATTATAGCAATTACTCCTAAATTCATTATACCTGTTAAAATCCAATTTAAAATTTTAAGATTAAGAAGTCCACTTACCCATGTAGCTATAATTAATAGTGCAATTCCTTTAATTAATTGCCAAGCTCTTGAACCTCTTACCACTTTGAAAAAACAATATACTAAAAATATAACAATTGCTAAATCTAATATTAAAGTAACTAATTCAAACGGATTTTGTTGCAAAGATTTAATATAAGAAACAATATTGTCTTTATAAAAATTTTCCCAATTCATTCCTAAATTTATTACCATTATTTTCTCCTTTTATTAAATAAATGCATATATAAGTGTTATAAATGTTCCTGCTACCATTAAAATTGCTAAAAGACCTGCCATAATCTTAACAAATAGTTGCCCTTTGTCATATTGTCTTTTTTCCTTTTGTTTTTTTTGTTCCTTTTTTTTCATTTTATTTCTTCCTTTCTCTTGTCTTACACTAATTATAATTATAACACATTTCGCCAAATTTTCAATTATTTTTTGCTCAATTATAAAAATAAAAATATATTAAACTTTTTATGAAAAATATAATTATTTTATAATTTCTAAAATTGTTTTTTCTTTTTCAACTTCCTTTTGTGCTATTTCTATAATATCTTGTATTTTTTCTACCACTTGTGCTAATATATTTTCATTATTAGCATGAATATATGCAATGGTTTCGCCTTGTTCTACCCTATCTGATACCTTTTTTGTTAAAATAATTCCCGTTGTTAAATCATTTCCATTTTTTAGCATACTTGCTAATTTTCCAATTTCTTTACTGTCTATTTCTTGTATATATCCTCTCTGTCTACTTTTTACTTGTCTAATATAATTTGCTTTTGGTAATTTAGCTATATCTTCAATATAGCTAATGTCACCACCTTGAGTTTTTACAAGTTCTAAGAACTTTTTATATGCTTTACCATTTTCTATATTTTCTAATAGCTTTTTTTTGTTCTCATCTAAATTATCCCCTTTTCCAGCAAGTTTAAGCATATATGCACCAAGTTCTAATACTACTTGTTTTAAATCTTCTGGCATGTCCCCTTTAAAAAAGTTTACTGCTTCTACTATTTCTAATGAATTTCCTACTGCATATCCTAATGGCTCATTCATATTTGTTAATATGCATACGGTTTCTCTATTTGCTAGTTTGCCTATTTGTATCATTGTATTAGATAGTTTTCTTGCATCTTCTATGTTTTTCATAAATGCACCTTTGCCAACAGTTACATCTAATACTATTTTTTGTGCACCACTTGCTATCTTCTTACTCATAATGCTAGAAGCAATTAATGGTATACTTTCTACACAAGAAATGCTATCACGAAGAGCATATATTTTTTTATCTGCTGGCGCTAAATTCAAAGTTTGTGTAATCATACTTATACCAATTTGTTCTATATTTTTTTTAAATTGTTCTATTCCAATATCGGTTTTATATCCGGGAATCGATTCTAATTTATCTGCTGTTCCTCCTGTAAATCCAAGACTTCTACCAGACATTTTTGCAATAGGTACTCCTAAAGAACTAACCAATGGTAATAAAATAATTGAAACTTTATCTCCTACTCCTCCTGTTGAATGCTTGTCCACAATTGTTTTATTTAGTGTGGATAAGTCTAACATTTCTCCAGAATGGGCCATAGCTAATGTTAAATATGTTGTTTCTTGATGTGTCATACCATTTAAAAAAATTGCCATTAATAAAGCTGCTGCTTGATAATCCATAATTTCATTATTGGTATAAGCTTTTACAAAATATTCAATTTCTTCTTTATTTAATTCTTTATTATCTCTCTTTTTTTCAATGATATCTAATATGTTCATTGTTTAATTCCTAATATTCCTTTCGTAAAACTTTTTCTATGAATAGGACATAATCCATATTCTTTAATTGCGTCTATGTGTTTTGCCGTTCCATATCCTTTATGATTTATAAAACCATATTGTGGATAAATTTCGTCCCATTGCCTCATAATTCTATCTCTTGTTACTTTTGCAATAATTGATGCTGCTGCTATGTTATAGCATTTTGCATCACCTTTAATTATAGAGTCATAAGGAATTCCTTTTGTATTTATATGTGTTAAAGCATCTATAATTATTAAATCTGGTTTTATACTAAGTTCTTCTACTACCTTTGTAACACCTTGTTTAGTTGCATTTAAAATATTTATTTCATCAATTATATCTTGTTCAATAATAGCAACAGAATAGCTAATTGCTTCTTCTAGAATTAAATCATATAGCTTTTCTCTTTTTTTCTCTGAAACTTTTTTTGAATCATTAACTCCTTCTATCATTGAATTTTGTGGCATAATTACTCCTGCAACTACTACTGGTCCTGCTAATGGTCCTCTACCTGCTTCGTCAATTCCACATATTTTTTGAAATCCTTTGCTATATAAATCTCTTTCAATTTCTTTTAATTTTGTTAGTCTTTCTAGTTCTTTTTCTTTCATTCCTTACTTCCTAATTTTGCATTTTATCAATTTCTGTTAATGAATATTGTCCTTTATGTCCTAATGAATTATATATTTCAACCTTTGCATTAACTTCATCAAATACTATTAAATATTGTTCCCCTTCTACTAATTCGATTTTATCTAATCCCCAACTCTCTAATGCACCTTCATTGAATGTATAACATATATCGTCTTCTTTAATTCCATATTTAGTTTTATCTGCATCAGTTAATGTTGCCTTTTGTAATTGTGCTTTTTTCTCATAAATTTCATTTCTAATGGCTTCTTTTTCTTCTTCAGGTTTTGTTTCTGCAGATATACCCATTCTAAAATTTACTTCTTCAACATATTCTTTTGCTTTTGCTTCTATTAAAAGCATATTAGTTTTTAATTCCTCTAATTTTGCTTTTTCAATAATTTCTTTTCCACTATATACAGTAATACTTGCAATAATTAACATTACAATTATTGTTACAACTAGTGCTACTAGTGTTATTCCATTTACTTTATCTTTCTTAAAATGCATTTTCATATATATCTCCTTTTTGATTTATTTATTACATTATATATTTTTGTATAAATATTTTCAATACAAGTACAACTTTTTTTCACATAAATTTCACAAAAGTATTGTATTATATCACTATAATAGGTTATTATATTAATAAATAATTTTAAAAGCTGTATGTATAAACTCATGCAACTAAGAAAGGAATGATTTTTAAATGGAAGAAAAACAAAAAAAAGAAGAAAGTGTTCCAAATTTTAAAACAGTTAAAAATCCAAATACATATAAGGACATTTATAAAAACGAAAATGTTTCAAAGTCATCAATTGGATTTGGAAAAAATGTTTTATTACCATTCTTTAGTGGTATAGTAGGATGTGCTGTAGTTTTAGGAGTTTGTTTTGGTATTCCTTCAATTCGTTCTGAAATATCAAATATAACTTCTGATTCAAAAGATAATTCTAGTAATCCTTCAACCTCTGGATATGTTACACAAACATCGTTGTCTAACTATTCTGATACTTCTATTTATGCTGCTAATAAAATACTACCTTCTATTGTAGGAATTAAAGTAGAATATAATGTTAATAGTTTGATGTCAATGTTTGGTAGACAAACGCAAACTAGTACAGCTACTGCTAGTGGTTCTGGAATTATAATTAGTGATGATGGATATATCTTAACTAATAACCACATTGTTGCAACCTCTTCTTCTGAATCTTATTATGAGATTTCTGAGGCTACAAAGGTAACTGTTACATTGTTTAATGATGAAACAGAATATGAAGCAAAAATTGTTGGTAAAGATGAACAAACTGATTTAGCTGTTATTAAAATTGAAAAAACAGGTTTATCTAAAGCAGAATTTGCTGATTCAGACAGTATAAAAGTTGGTGAATTTGCAATGGCAGTTGGTAACCCACTTGGTATGCAAAGTAGTATTACATGTGGTGTTATAAGTGCTGTAAATAGAGAAGTTACAGATACAGATGGCAAAACATTTAATTTAATTCAAACAGATGCTGCTATTAACTCTGGTAATAGTGGTGGTGCTTTGGTTAATAGTGAAGGAAAAGTTATTGGTATTAATACTCTTAAGCTTTCTGGTACTGGTATAGAAGGTATGGGATTTGCTATACCAATAAATTCTACAACAGATGTTACTTCTCAATTAATTCAATATAGTAAAGTAAAACGACCTTATATTGGAATTTCTGGTATGGATTTAGATGAAAAAACCGCAAAAGCAAATAATTTAGCTGTTGGTATTTATGTTAAATCTATTGATGATTTTTCTGCTGGGGAAAAAGCAGGAATTAAAATTGGTGATGTAATTATCGAAGCTGATGGAAAAAAAGTTACTACTATGGATGAATTAAATGAAATTAAAAATTCACATCAAATTGGTGATGAAATGAAAATTAAAGTAAATCGTGATGGTGAAGAAAAAGAATTAACAATAAAACTTGGCGAACAACCATAACTTCACTTTTCGTTCACACAATGGACAAATTTAATTGTTATAATATGAATATAATCAGTTGAAACTGATTTAATTTAAAAAACATCCCCTTTTATTTTCAAAAGAAGAGAAATTTTTAATTTCTCTTCTTATTTTTTGCTAAAATTAGTGTATTTCCAGCATTTTTATCTTCTCCTTATTTTTTTCATTAAAACTGGCAAAATACGTCAAAAATTACCCCATTAATAACACGTTGATAACAAATAAATACAAGAAAAAAACTTCCGATACTAAAATAATACCAGAAGTTTTTTTGATTTTCTTCCTATATTCTCTTACAATAATCTAAACATATCCAACCACTAGCAGTTTTAACCCAGTTTCCATTTACTTGTGTTACTGTTCATACTACACCTTTTAAATATCCATTTGTATATTGGTTTCCTAATGCTTTATTTTGACTTCTAGCAAGGGAATTTTTTTCTTAGCTATTTACATATTTAACTTTTTGTTATATAATAGACAAAAATTAAATTATTTGGAGTACAATATGAACAAAATAATTCTAATGGTTCTGAAATTCTAACATACTATAACCAACTAAATGATTTAGGAAAATAAAAAGCGACTGATAATGTGAAAGACTTAACAAAAATACCTGAATACATGCAAAAAAGGGATAAATCACAAAATGCATAGGAAATATAATATATGTAGATTTTAAGAAGGAGTAGTTGTATGGAGTTTGAAGAAAATTTAAAAAATTTTATAACAAGAATAGAAAAATTACAAAATTCAATTACAACAGAAGAAGCTACAAAAACATCTTTAATTATGCCATTCTTCAGCTTGTTAGGTTATGATGTTTTTAACCCAACAGAGTTTGTGCCAGAATACACGGCAGACGTCGGGATAAAAAAAGGAGAAAAAGTCGATTATGCTATAGTTTTAGATAATCAAGTTTCAGTTTTAATTGAAGCTAAATCTGTAAATGAAAAATTAAAAAAGCATGGTTCTCAATTGTTTAGATATTTTGGAACTTCCAATGCAAAATTAGCAATATTAACAAATGGTTTTAATTATAAATTTTATACTGATTTAGACGAAACTAATAAAATGGATTCAACCCCATTTTTAGATATAGATTTATTAAATATTAAAGACAGTGATATTGTAGAATTAAAAAAATTCACTAAAGATAACTTTGACATAAACACTATTATAAACTCAGCATCTAATTTAAAATATGCAAGTTCTATTGAAAAAGTATTATCCGAAGAATTTACTGAACCTTCTGACGATTTTATAAAATTAATACTAAATAAAGGTGTTTATGAAGGTGTAAAAACGCAAAATGTAATAGATAAATATAAACCTATTCTAAAAAAATCTATAAATCATTTTATCAATAATTTAATAAACCAACGATTACAAACTGCATTAAATACTTCATCTGATAGTGAAACAGAAACAGATGCAGAAAAACAAGAAGTAGAAGAAAATAATATTGTCACTACTAAAGAAGAATTAGAAAGTTATTACACAGTAAAATCAATACTTTCTGAAATTGTCGACCCAAATAAATTATTTTATAAAGACACATATAGTTACTTTGGGATATTGTATGACAATAAAGTTACTAAGTGGATATGTAGAGTTTATTTAAAAGGAAATGCAAAATTTGTTATTATTCCAAATGAAGAAAAAAAAGAAATACGTTACGAATTAAATAATATTACAGATATTTATAAACTTAAAACACAACTTATAGCAAGATTAAATACTTTTATATAATAATTTGGACATAAAGAAAAGAAGGTTGTTACTAACCATAAAACTGTTGCAGTATGTCAAAGTTGCGGGAAATCACTGGGAAGTTTGAAAAATACTTGAAAAATTATAATAAATATGTTATAATTTTAATAGAATAAAAAAGGAGCATAAAGCTCCTT
>CAZASP010000020.1:0-16025 GCA_964487865.1 uncultured Clostridium sp.
AGGCTACTGTTAATTTTGAATTATTTTTTTTAAACTCATCACTATCTAATACTTCTCTTAAATGTACTGCTTCTCTTTGAGCATTTGGCACTTCAATACCAACAGCTTGTTTACCTGGTATTGGTGCTTCAATTCTAATAGTTTCTGCTGCTAGATTAAGTGCAATGTCATCTGCTAAATTAGCAATTTTACTTACACGAACACCCTCTGCTGGCTTAAGTTCATATCTAGTAATAGCTGGTCCTACAGAAACATTTTCTACTTTTGCAGATACACCAAAGCTATATAAGGTTTTTTGTAATTTTGTTGCTGTATCTGTTAAGGCTTTTGCACCACCTCGCAAAGTCTTTTTATTTGGCTTGCTTAATATCTCTAATGGCGGATATTCATAATGTTCATCTTCTTCAACAGTCATAGCATGTTCTAATTGTAGTACAGCCCTTTTCTTTTCTTCTTTTTGTTCTTCTACATCTTTAAATAAATTGTTTTCTAATACATCTGGGTTTATTTCTGTTTCTTCTTGTTTTTCGTGTTGCTTTAACAATTTAGATTGTTTAGTCAAAGGCTCTAAATTCTCTCCACTGTGGTCGTATTTTTGCAAATCTGCTTTTTCATCTGGATTATCAATAATTCTACCACCAAAGTTTATTTTAATTTGATTATCCATAGGAGTATTTTCTTCTCTTTCACGTTTTCTTCGTTGTGCTGGTGTTTCTTTATATTCTTTTTCTTCTTGTTTACGCATTTCTTCACGTTCTAATTTTCTTTCTTCTTTTCTTTCTTGTGCCCTTTCAACCATCTTATTGATTAATTCAGACATATTTATACCAAAAGTAAATACAATAAGAACAATAGCTATTCCTAAGCAAAGAATAACTGCTCCAATATCTCCTAATAATTTAGTAAGTGGTACTGCTCCACAAGCACCAATAGCTCCTCCGCCTTTATTTTGTGAGCCTAGTAAATATGCATCTTTAACAACTTCTGATAATTCTTTATTAGCTTGTAATTCTCCTGATGAAGTTTGGAAAACACTAAATGCAATTGATAAACTTACTATTAAAATACCATATTGTATAAGTTTAGAAGACACTTCTTCGCTTCCATCACACGCCAATTTGATAGCAATTGCAAAAATACCTATTGGTAATAAATATTGTACAATTCCTATCATACCACCTAAAATCTCATTTAATTTAACTCCAATAACTCCTGACTTTGTATATATTAAAACTGCTAACAATATACTTAAAATAATTAAAGAAACTACTGCTACATCTATTTTAGAGGTTTTTGCTCTTTTATATCTTCTTCTCTTTGCCATTTTATCTTCTCCATTCTATAATGCGCAATTAGGGACGTTTCCTTTTACACATTTTTGTACAACTGGGGACACTCTTTCTTTACAAAATATATTTTTGTTTGTTATTTATTATTTTTATAAATACAACTCGGTTTCGTAACATCTATTAAGAACTTCTAAATCAATTTTATGGCACCCTTCCACGTCAAGCGTGAACTCTTTCCATAAAATTGATTAAGAATTTCTAAAAAGATTTACTCACATTCGTTGATATTTCTAAAAATAATAAATAACAAACAATTAATTTTGAAGATGTGTCCCTAACTACACAATAATGTGCAAAAGGAAACGTCCCCAATTGCACATTATTTCAATTCTTTTCTACTATTTTGTATTGTTTTTATGGTATCTTCTAATGAAATTTGCATTAAGTTTAATGCCTCTGACATATTGGTTCCTAATTTTTCCAATGTGTTATTTAATACTTCTTCTGTGTTTGCTAATAGGCTATCTGCATATTCTTTTGTACCTGCTGATATTTCTCTTGACATTTCATTAGCTGTTTCAATAATTTCTGTTTTTTGGTCATATGCTTTTCTTGTTATTTCGTGTTCATCGATCATTGCTATTATTCTATTTTCTGCTTCTTTTACTATACCGTCAGCTTCTTTTTGTGCTTCTACTAGAATTCGCTGTCTTTCTTCTTTTACCCACTTGGCTTGTTTTAATTCGTCTGGAAGTTTTATTCTTATTTCTTTTATTAAATCTAGCATTTGTTCTTTATCTACTATACCTTTTGAAGAAAATGGTAGATTTCTACTTGTTTCTAATAGTTCCTCCAACGTTTCTAATAATGTGAATATTTCCATGGTTTACCCCTTTCTTTTTTGGTTTAAGAAGATAAGATGTGCTCTTCCATACTTTCTTTTATCCATGATTTCTATTTTTAACTTTTGTAATTGTTGTATAATTCTAGTTTCTTGGTCAGTTTCAATTATAATAATACTATCTTCGCCCATTAAATTATTTTCTAACATTATTTTTACTGCTTCATAAGCAAAATTTGTGTTATATGGTGGGTCAATAAAAGTGATATCTGGTTTTTCTTTTATCTTTGTTGTTAATAATAGTTCAAAACTTGTTTGATAATATTCAATTTGTTTTTGCATATTAGTTTTTTCTATATTTTTTTGAATAATTTCAATAGCTTGTTTAGCTTTGTCACATAAAATTGCTTTTCTAGCACCACGACTAACTGCTTCAATACCACATGCTCCACTTCCAGCAAATAAATCTAAAAATAAGCTATCTTGTAATTGAAATTGAATAATGTTAAATAGAGATTCACGTACCCTGTCTAAAGTTGGTCTTGTAGTTTTGCCATCCAATGTATACAATTTTGTTCCCTTTGCTTTTCCACCAATTATTCTCATTTTTTGCCTTTCCCACTTATTATTATTTTATTCTTTTTTTAAATAATGTCAAGAGTATTCATAGAAATGTAACATACATTTAACAGTTCTGTAATATACTTCCAAAATTGTAATAAATTTCGTCAAAAAGGCTATCTATTTTTCATAGATAGCCTTCTTTTGTAAATTCTCTTTACTTAATTATCTTCTTTGTTTATTTCTTTTAATAATTCTAATTGTGATATTAATAGAGATTCCATCTTTGCTTTATAAATGTCAAACTGTTTCTTTATATCCTCAAGTTCTTTTTGCTTTACTGTTATTTCACGATCTAAATCTAATGCTTGTTGTTGTGCTATACCTTTTGCTTCGCTTATAATTTGGTCTGCCTGTTGTTGTGCTACTCTTTTAACATCTTCTGCTGTGGTTTGAGCCATTACTAGTGTACTTTGCAATGTATGTTCAATTGATTTATATTGTTCCAAGCTTTGTGTTAATTCTTCTAGTTTTGCTCTTAGTTCATTTGCTTCTTTATAATTTTTTGTATAATCTTCTGTTAAATCGTCCAAAAAATCGTCTACTTCTTCTACGCTATATCCATTCATCATTTGTTTTGAAAATTTTTTGTTTTCGATATCTAATGGTGTTATCATTGTTCTCCTCCTTGATTAATAGACGCAAAAACTCTCTCAATTAGTTTATTCCATTATTTTTTAGCCATGAAACAGAAAGTTTGCTTTTCATTTCTTCTCTCGCCATTTCATTTGTAATCTCATAATTAGATGGTGCAACTAAAAATATAGAATTTGATACTTTTTGAATATATCCGTCTAATGCATATACGCCACCACTAATAAAGTCAACTATTCTTCTTGCTACATCTTTATTAACATATTCTAAATTAACAATAACAGATTTTTTTTCTTTTAGAAAACTACAAATTTCATCAGATTGTTCGAATGTTGTAGGTTGTGATATAACCATTTTAATAGCATTTGCTTGTGCTTGTGGCATATTAACTACTTTATCTTTTTTTCTTCCAAATAATTTTTTATCCTCTTCTACTTCTTCCTCTTCTTCATAATCATATACATTTTCATCCTCGTAATCTTCCTCTGATTTAGAATCCATTCCAAATAAATCCCATACTTTGTTCATTAATGCTCCTGCCATAAAAAAACCTCCTAAATTACTTCCTTTGTTTTATTGCTTTAAGTATCTACTTTTTTTTCAAAATTGTCAATATTTTTTATTAATGTTATTGAATTTTAATATTTTTGTAATACTTCTGTAACACTACTCTGTTTTACTTAAGTCAGGATATAGTAGAATTTCATCATATAAGGATATTTTCTTATATTTTGCTATTTCATCATTTGTAAATCCTAATCCTTTTAAATCTTCTGTATTGTATGGTTCTACAATAGAATATTTTTCACCTTGATTTTTAATTTTTACTAATATTTTGCTTAAATATCCTGCTCTATTGCGAACTACATAGTTTAAACCTTCTGATTCGACAATTGCTTGATTTGGTACTTTTAGACCCGAGTCATTCCACCAAATCAAATCAAATGTAATTTTTCTATAATTAATTAATTCATCTACTTCTTTTTCAAGTTTTAGAATAATAACAATTTCTTTTTCTTCATCTTTAATTATATTAGTTATTTCTGCTGATACTTCTGTATTGTTTGATAAACGTAAGTTTACTTTTTGACCTATTTCCGCTTTTTGTGCTTCTTTTGAAGAAGAAATTGTAGCTATGTAGCAAGAAAAGTTGTCTATTATTTTTCCATTTTCACTACTTGTTGCTACTATTTTTCCTGTTTTTAAATCTAGGCTCTGTAAATACTCTTTACTCAGTGTGCTAAAATTGTCTGGTGTTAATACTTCTTCCAAGCCATCAACTTTATAAGACACAATTCCACTTGATGGTGCTTTTACATATTCTGCACCTGAATTTAGCTGACTTTCATAACTTTTTCTTTCACTAATTAATTGGTTTAAATAAGAACCTTTTGGACTTAAGTCTCCTGCTATTTGCGCTTTTTTTGTAACTAAGTTATTAATATCTTTTTTGTATTCTGTTAATTTAGTACTATCGGTGATTTGACTTATGTCTTCTACTTTTTCATCTATTTGATTTTCTAGCAATTTCATATCAGAAGTAAATAAACTGGTATCATTTATCATAACTTCTTGTATCTTTGCATCTAAATCTTCTATTTTCTTTTTTAAGTTTTCTTCATTTGAACTATAATAACGAAACACATTTTCATCTTTTGCTGCTCGTTCTCCTTCTGATTTTATTTGCATAATTCCATTTTTATAGTTTTCTCCTTTTATTACTGTCTCTTTTCTTATTACATAACCTATATCTGTCTCTTCTTGATAAAGTGTTCCTTCCTCAATTGTAAATATGTTTGTCGGTTGCTTAATTAATAAGTATATTGTATATAGAATATATAGTAAGATTGCTACTAAAACAATATAGGCAAAAATTCTTTTTGTCTTGTTGTTTTTCTTTTCCAAAATTACTCTCTTCCTTTCGCTAAGTTATCTACTATTATGTCTATATTCACTTTTGTATCTGTTTGTCCATCTAACCATATTGTTTGCTTGTTTTTTTTAAACCAAGTTATTTGTCTTTTTGCATATCTTCTTGTTTCCATTTTGACTTTTTCTATCATTTCTTCTTTTGTAATTTCACCATTTAAGTAGTCAACCACTTCTTTGTAACCTAAGCCTTGCATGGCAGTTGGAAATTTTTGATGTTTTTCTAGGATTTGTTTTACTTCTTCAATTAAACCTTGCTGTATCATGTTGTCAACACGTTTATTTATTCTTTCATATAAAATTTTTCTATCCCATTTTAATGCATAAACTTGATAGTCATATTCTGGTGGGTTTTGCCTCGATTCTTTTTCTTGCTGAGTTTTTGTTTTTCCTGTTGCATGGTAAATTTCTAAAACTCTAAGAATTCTTTTTGTGTCATTAGGGCTAATTTTTTCCATTGCCAAAGGATCAATTTTTTTTGCTTTTTCATATAGTTTTTCTATTCCTTCTGTTTGCACTCTTTGTTCTAATTTTTTTCGATAAGTTTCATCAAACTCTATATTATTGTATTCAATCTCATAAATTAAACTATCTATATAAAGTCCAGTTCCACCTACTATAATTGGAACTTTTCCTTTTTTAAGAATTTCTTTAATTGCGCTTTTTGCTTGCTTTTTATAATCTGCCACACTATATCTTTCTTCTGGAGAAATGATATCTATTAAATAATGCTTTATCCCTTGTTTCTCTTCTTCTGTTGGCTTTGCAGTTCCTATATCCATTTCTTTATAAATTTGCATAGAATCACACGAAATTATTTCACCATTTATTTGTTTAGCCAACTCTATGGATAAGTTTGTTTTGCCAGATGCTGTTGGACCACAAATAACAATTACTTTTTCACTCATTTCATCGCCTCATATATTTTTAAAATTCCTTCTTGCGTATCCTTCATATATCCATTTTCGAATATAAGACATATTACAACTATAATCAATAAAATAGCTATTCTTTTTTGTATTTGTTCTTTTTTTATGTCGTCTTCCTTAATTTTATTCACTATTTTACCAATTTGTGGCATAACAATAATACCGTTAATTCCTGTAAATATTATAACTAAAGTATTTCGTATACTGCTTTGTATTTCTTTATTTTCATAGCTTATTCCTCCACTTGATATTTGAAATATTATTAATGTTATAAAATATAAAATGAAAATCCCAATTACTATAAAAACTACTTTTTTTATTTTATCCATATCTCCAAGATTTTGCCATGTCCATGAGATTAAGATTATGTATATAATAATGCCTGTCAGTATGATTAGTGCCATTTTTATTTCCTTCCTTTATTTTCTTGCAAATTTTCTTTCAATATCGTATTTTGTCATTTTTATTACTGTTGGTCTTCCATGAGGACAAGTGAATGGATTTGGTAATTCTAATAGTTGATCCATTAAACTTTTTACTTCTTGTTCATCTAAAGCCATATTTGCTTTTACCGCTGCTTTACAAGCAATTGTTGCTATGAATTTTTCTTCTTTTTCTTGTTTTGCAGTTCTTGCTACTGTATTAATTTCATCTAATGTTTCTAGGAACAATTCTTTAGTGTTTAAGTCTAAGCACATAGTTGGAGCTCCCGTTAATTTTATGGTATTATCTCCAAATTCTTCTAATGTAAAGCCTGCTTGTTCAAACATTTCAATATTTTCTTTTGCTATTTCCATTTCTTTATGTGATAGTGTAATTATATCTGGTAATAATAACATTTGTGAGTCTTTATTTTTGTCGTTATAGTAATTTTTCTTTACTTTTTCATACATAATTCTTTCATGCGCAGCATGTTGGTCTAATATGTACATTTCTTCTTCTATTTCTAGTATAATATATGTTTTAAATACAATTCCTACAAAACGATAATTTGGTTTTTGTATTTCTTCTTCATCATCAAATACAGATATATTGCTTTGTAATATATCTACTGCATTCATTTTTTCTTTTTCTTCTTTTTTTCTTTTTTCTTGTTCAGTTTCTTCTTTTATTGGAGATCTTCCAAATAATTTTGCATACATTTCGTTAAAGTCTTGTGATACTACTTGTGGATTATTATTTAATCCCTGCATTTTTTGTTTTATGTCTTCAAATTCTTTTTTGATTTCTGGGTCTTTTATTGTCTCTATAATTTCTTGAGTATTTTCAATTGATGTTTCTTCATCTTCAGCTTGAGTTTCTGCTATTTGTTCTTTTGTTTCTTCATTATCTATTTCTTCATTATCAACTATTAACTCTTGATTTTCTTCACCATCTTGTATGTTTTCGTTCTCTTGTTTTTCGTTTTTATTTATAATTTCAACTATTGGTTCTTTTTCTTCTTTATCTTCTATCTTATAGTTATTTGTTTTTTCTTCCTTTTTATCAGGTTGCAATTTATATTCTACTGATGTTTCTTGTATAGTATGCGGTTTTATATTCTTTTCTTGCAATTCTTTTTCAATTTTGTCCTTCATTTCTCGTAATTGTTTTAATACGTCTGATGTGTCGATTGGACTTCCTATTACATTGTTGTTTACTTTTTCTGTTTCTTCTATTTTATTTTGATAACTTTCTTCTGATAAATTATTTGTTTTTATACGACTTTCTTCTTCTGTATAGTTTTCAATTTTTTTCTCATCTTGTTTTCTAAATTCGAATAATCCACTATTAGAGTTATCTTGTTTAGATTTTTGAATGTTTCTTAGTCTTTCTTCAAAAGTATCTTCTCTATTATTAGTTGTTGTATTAGCCACTAATTCATTTTTTAATAAAGTATCTTTTATAGCATGATAAATAGCCTGAAATACTTTATTTTCTTCTTCAAAACGAACCTCTAATTTAGCTGGGTGTACATTGACATCAACTTTTGCTGGGTTCATTTCTAAATTTAAAATAACAAATCCAAATTTTCCAATTGGTATCAAACCTTTATATCCTTGCTCTGTAGCTACTGTTAAAGTTTTATCTTTTATATATCTTTTATTGACAAAAAATAATTGATTAGAACGGTTAGACCTTGCTATTTCTGGCTTTCCTATAACTCCTGTAATTGTTATATCATCGTATTTATATGTTGTTTCCATAATTCCATTTGCTACGTCTTTTCCATAAATACTATAAACAACACTTTTTAAGTCTCCATTTCCGTTAGTTTGAATTACTGTTTTTCCTGTATTTATTAATTTTATTGCTATATTAGGATTTACTAAAGCTATTCTGGTAATGACATCTTCTATATAGCCAGATTCTGTATAGTCTTTTTTAAGGAATTTATATCTTACGGGTGTATTAAAAAATAAATTTTCAACAGTAATTGAAGTACCTGTTTGGCATCCTACCTCTTCTTGTTTTAAAACATCTCCACCTTCTACTATAATTTTATAACCTGTTTCTTGTTCTTTTGTTTTAGATATCATCTCAACATGGCTAATAGCTGCAATACTAGCCAAAGCCTCTCCTCTGAACCCCATAGATGTTACAGTATTTAAATCATCTGCTGTACGAATTTTGCTAGTAGCATGTCTTTCAAATGCTATTTCTAAGTCATCTTGTGCTATCCCTTTTCCATTGTCTGTTACTTTTATATATGATATTCCTCCGTTTTTTATTTCTACTGTTATATTAGTTGCTCCTGCATCAATTGAGTTTTCAACTATTTCCTTAATTACAGAGGCTGGTCTTTCAATTACTTCTCCTGCAGCAATTTTGTTTATGGTTAATTCATCTAATAATACGATATTTCCCATTTATATTCATTCCTCTCCAGGGTTGAAACCCTCTTTGGCTTTTATTATATCATTAGCTTTTTATTTTTCTTCTTCTTTTTTCTTTTCTACTAAGTTCTTTTCAAAATATGATGTAAGTCCTAGCAATGATAATATATATACCACTAGTACTAATGGAATAGTTAATCTTCCTATTGGTATACGAGTAATTGCCATAATGCTCCATAAAACAGCTTGTGTAATAACTAATAAGATAATAGTTTTAGCAAGTGTTTTTAAAACTCCTAATTTATAATATCTAATTGCCATATATATTAATATAATTATAGTAGCAATTACTAATGGAATAATATATGGTTTTATAATATCTCTTCCTCTTGTGTGTGGTACTGTTGTAATTTGTATATTATCTGCTGATAATTCTGTTCCATATTTTTCATTTACTTTGTTAATAATATTAGATTTTTGCTCTTCTGTTATATCTTTCGCAGTAATATCAACAGAGTCTTCATAAACCTCGACTTTTTGAATAATTACATTTTGATTTCCTAGCACTTCATCTGTAATTTGTTTAATATCAGATATTTGAAATTCTTTTTCTAAATATAATTGTATTTTTTTAGAATCTTTGTAGCTTAACTCAAAATTAAAACCAATCGTAAAAGTAACTACTATTCCAACTATAATTATAATAGATGATATTAATGCTATTATTTTTGTTTTTTTGCTTATATTTTTCATTTTTATTTTTCCTTTCCTTCTTTTATTTTTAACATATAATTTGTCACTAAAATATTATAAATAATCATCAAAGCAATTCCCCAAAACATTACCATCCCAAAACTACTAATAGGTGTCCAGTTAACAAAACAGAAAGTAACTGCCATGATAATAATTGGTATTATTTTTATAATAAATTCTCCAAATATTTCTTTTATCGTTTTTGGGCTTTTTAATAAATAATTTACGAAAAGGTAATTTAAAATTAAAATAACAATTCCGGCTAGTAATCCTTCTAAAGATATAACTACATTTGTATAACGGATAATTATTGTTAATAGTGCTACTAATCCTATAAAAGATATAGCACCTAATAATCCTGATGTTTTGTATCTTATTATAAGTACAATAAGTGATATCGCGATAATAGCTAACACTACATATCCTGCTACTTGTATTTCATCATTTGTAATATTTGATAGAATATATTGATTATCGCTTAACTCATAAACTAATGGCATTTTTCCTCCATCTAATATTGTTGCCATAATAGATGCTCTATGCATATAATCTTGTAAAGCATCAGGGTCAGTAGTAGCTGAGCCAATAGATAATTGCATTTTTCCTGTTTGTATAGTTTCATCAAAACTAGTCGTCATTATTTCTCTATCGTCTATTTTCATTGAAATTTTCTTTTCTGCTGTTTCGCCTTCTGTTGTTTCATCTTGAGTATTTTCATCTTCTGTTTCATTTTCTGCCGTTTCGCTTTCTGTTGTTTCATTTTGAGTATTTTCATCTTCTGTTTCTGTATTTTTTGAAGATTTATAAGTATTACTAATTTCTTCTAGTTTCTTAGCACCTTCTTTGTCGAAATTAATTTCTAAATATACAGCTGTTCCTGGATTTGTAGTGTTACTATCTGAACCATACATAACTTTAACTTGTTTTATATCATCATTATTCATTAAGACTTCTTGTGTTTCACTATCTACTATTTCAAATTTTCCTGTTGTATCAATATTACCAACTACTCTGTCGGTGTCACCATTTTCTGGTAATTCTATTACTATATCTCCAGTTGCTTCATCTAGTTTTATAATATAATTATTAACCCCTAATTTTTTTAATCTTTTTTCAATTATTTTTTGTGAAGCTTTATAATTTTCCACTGTTTTTGCTTCATCTGCGTTATATGGTGTTTCTTCTTTGGTGTATCCCTTTTCTGCTATTTGTTCATCAGTTAATCCTTCCGTATCTTCTACTACATTTCCTTCTGAATCTTTAATAGTTGTTTTATTTTCTGTATTTAATTTCAGTTGAATATTTCTGCTACCTTTTAGATCCATTGCATATGAATAATCTTTAACTTTATTTTCCATTCTATTTTGTACTGGTACATAAATACCAAAAAATGCTATCATTGTAATTAATATAATTGCTAATGTAATTGTTACTAACTTTACTCTTCTCATTTTCTTGTTCCTCCACTTATAATAATTTTGTATTGTTGATTACTAATTCAAACCATATCTTTAAATATTTTGCTGCATATTTGCTCATCATTGTTCTATCCATAAAAATTTCAAAATAATCTAGCACTGGACATAACTGCGTATCTATTGTTAATTTCAATTCTATTTTTCTTTCTTTGCTATCAATTGTCAAATCTGCATTTGTTACTGCATAATTTACTCTATCATGAATATCAAATGTAGATAAATTAGTATTTGAAACTCTATTTCTGTGTACATCTGATTTATCTGCTAAAATCAAAGCAGCTGATATATCACTAATTGCAGTTCCAGTTTTTTCATCGTGATTTCCAATTGCCATCATGATTTCTGTTCTTTCTGCTACTGGCATTCCCATATCTTTTAAAATATTGTAAGCTAATATGGCTCCACTATGTGCATGGTCAGTACGATTAACACAATTTCCTATATCATGTAAATACCCTGCTATTTTTGCTAGTTCTACGGTTCGCTCAGGATATCCTAAATTTTCTAAAATCTCTCCTGCTCTTTTAGAAACAATAGAAATATGTCTGTGACTATGTTCTGTATACCCGAAGATTATTTAATTGTTTTTGTGCTCCTTGTATTAAAGCTTCTACCTCTTCATTTTTCTTAACATCTTCTAATGTTATCATTTTATCTGCCTCCCTATTTTTTGTCTTTTTAGATTTTATATTAAATTCTTAAAAATAGCAACTATTTTAGGCAAAAAAATTGTGCTAAATTAACATTTAATATTAATTTGCACAATTTTATAATAATTGATACATTTATTGTTCACCAATTGCATAAATGGTAAACTTATAATTTTCAATATTTTCGCCATCCTTTGTATCTTGTAAATCTTGTGTTTTGTTTTGTTCATAATTCCATTCCCAATTTATTATAATTTTTTTATCTTCACTTATTTCTCCTATTAGGTCTTTTTCCATTTCTTCTAATGTTTCATATTTTCTATCTTTTCCTTCTAATTGAAAATTTAAATTTTTTGGTTTTTCGTTTTTACTTTCAAATTTTATTTGATATTTTATTTTTTCATTAGTTTCTAAATATATTTCAAAAGAACCTTTAGTGCCTGGTGCTATTTTTTCTCGTACTAATGTATTTCTATCTAATGTATCTAATAAATTAATATTTTTAAAATCTATATTTTTATATGATACATTAAAATAATAAACAGTTTTCTCTCCTTTTTCAATTGATTTTTTATTATTTTGTTGACCTATGTTAAATAATTTAAAAAATATTAGGTCATTTTGAGTTTCATTATTTTGTTTTTTAATATTTTGCCATAAAAAAATTAATAAAATTGTGATAAGAAGGACCATAAAAACTAATTTTCTTCTTGATTTTCTCATGTTTTCTTGTGCCTCCTTTATCCTTTCATCTGTTCAGAATGCACTTTTATTTGAACATCTTGTATTATATCATTAATTGATGTATTTTTAGATTTATCATAATTAATTTCTAGACGATAATTATGTTCTTGCACACCGCCTTTTTCCATTTTTATGGTGTCTGTTTTATTGTTATTTAATGGAATTTCTTGTTCATCTTTATAAAGTTTAAAAGAAATCGCTTCTTCTGTTTTGGTTAATATTTCTATGTAATAATTTAAATCTACCTGTGTTATTTCTCCATTTTCATTATAATTTTTTACTTTAAAATTATAATATTCTTTCTGCTTTTTTCCATTTACTTCAATAGGTGGATTGTTCTCTACTACTAGTATAGGTTCTGCTATTTTTGCATTTGTATATATACTTGTATTACTATATGCTTTTCCCATACTATAACCAGAAAAAAATAAAATTATTATCATAATACTTATTAGAATAAGTGTTGCTTCTCTTTTTTTAATTTTTAATGGGTTTTTTATTTTTCTCATTCATTCCTCCTTCATAATATTTTTTTGTAAGGGCAAGAGTTTTATATCTTCCCCTTACAATTTAGACATATAGACGTTTTTAGAATAAAGGGTTTTTAGCCGTAAACATTTTCAATATTTCTATTTTACTAATGGGTATTTATGCCTGTGGTGTAACTTGTGTACCAGAAACTATGACATTAAAAGTATAATTAGCAATATCTTGTGCATTTTGAGTATCTATTTTGTCATTTTTTGCTATTTCTTCTTTACCAGTTCCTGTTTCATATTCCCACTTCCAATCAATTGTTAAAGTTTTTGTTTTGTCAGAATCATTTGCATTTATGACACCAGATAAATCTGTTTGTAATTCAGTTATAGAATTGTATTCATGACCATTATAAGTAAATTTTAAGTTAGTTGGTTTGGTATTTTCGTTTGTGAATTGGATATTATAATTAATTCCAACATCTGAGCCTGTCCCATCTACAATTATATTAAAACTTCCACTGGTTCCTGGTGCAATTTTATTATCAACTAGAGTTGCATTATTATATGTAGAAGCCAAATTAATAGTTTGCACTTCTTCCTTTTGTCCATTGACTTTAAAGCTCCATGTTGCTACCTCTGCCATTCCATCTCCTCTTACCTCTGATACATATTTTGAGTAACTTTGTCCTCCTATAAAAGATAAAGCAATACAAGATAGAATAGCAACTACTAAAACTATTTTTTTCTTTTTACTCAATAAGCATGCCTCCTTTCTTTGTTGATTTTTGTTTTGGATTTCTTTAGATAAAATTTTGGAATTAAAATTTTTTGAATAAATAAATAGAAATTTGAAAATGTACCCTTATTATAATTCCATTATTTGGAATTGTCAACATTTTTTCACCGCAAACTTCGACAAGATTAGACTTTTAAACATTATAATGCAAAACTAATTTCTTAATTGGTTAAATATTGGTTTTATTATCAGTTCTATTTATTTTTTACACACATATAAATTAAATAAAAAACAAAAAAGGTGTAAAGTTGAAAAATAATTATGATTATGAAATTCTTTTACAACTAGATTTGTGCCTTGGAAGGAATGATGTTAAAAATGAACAATACAATAACAAACATAGCTAAAGGTGTTGGAATTGCTTTATTAATAACATTTATACTATTACTAATATTAGCAACCATACTTACTTATACTCAAGTTAGTGAAACAATAATAAACCCTGTTATTATTGTTGTAACCGCTATTAGTATTTTAATAGGTAGTTCTATTGGAAATACAAAAATAAGAAAAAATGGTTTAATAAATGGCGCTTTAATCGGCGGTATTTATATATTTACGATTTATTTAATATCTAGTATTTTAAATTGGGAATTTGGATTAAATCTTCAAAGTATCATAATGATATTAGTGGGAGTTATTTTTGGAATTTTGGGTGGAATTATTGGTGTTAATAAGAAATAACATCTCGATTCCAGTAATTAATTAGATACTGTTTTTCACTTTTAGGAACAATGTTTATACGAAAAGCAGAAATTGGTTTAGTATGATTATATACATTTTCTTCTCCATCTGATGAAGCTTTAAGCCATCCAATATCTTTTATATAAGCTTGATAAATAACTGAAAAATTAGAAGTGTCTGATAATCTAAACTGAATTCCAGAAATTCCATATAAATATTGTTGTGCAATATCACTTGGAATAGGAACTTTTACATTGCTAGCTGTTTTATTAGCAACATTTAACCCTATACCACCTAATTGTGTGCAAATTGTTCCTTTATAATGTAATAGCTTATCTGTTGAAACATTAAGCCATTCATTATAGCCATGATAATAACTCATTTCAGAATATTCACAATATCCGATGAGCACCTTCTCCCCAATATGTATATAAATAATATCTTGCTTGTAAAAATGATTTTGGTACATCTCCTGTTAATTGAATATATAATGCTTCTGTTTTGCAAATAGAATTATCTGTAACAGTTTTAGGAGATGAAATTTCACCAGCATTGACAAATGTTTGAGCATTATAAGCATCATATGCTCCATATTTTAACACAATATTTGATGCATTTTTTATATCTATTAAAGCTTCGGAAGAATTTTGAGCAAAATCCATAATTGGCAAAGCATATTTTATTGGATTACAAAATTCTTTTGTTAGTACTTTATCATTTGAAAGTTGCCAATTATTCACAGGTCTAATACTTTCATTTACAGTAATTTGTGCATTTGCTTTTCCATTTGTTGTAGCAATTTCTTCAAAAGTATAAACTGGTGCTGTATTGTCAATATTAATACTTGTACTAAATGTAGTTTCATCATTTATTAATCCAGATTTATCTTCTACTATACCTTCAGGAATTAAAATTGATAGCTTGCCATCACTAGTTGTATTAGTAAAAGAAAATGAATAAATTTTTTCAGTTGAATTTTCAGAAACTAAAGAAAAGTCTTTAAAATTTGGTGTAATTAATTGGTTTGCAACTTTTATTTTCATATTGTTAGATGATAAATTATTTCTAACAATATTTTTTTCAGTTAGTTTTATATGTCCAGAAATTGTATGTGTTTTATTCGCATAATTTGTGTATCCTATATTTGAAGTGGTGATATCAGTTAATGTGATTTGTGGTTTACAACGGTCAATATCTAATTTTGCTACTATTTGTGTGTCTTCTATTACATATTTTGCATAACTATAATTGAAAATTATGCTAGAAAGAAATATAAAAAATAAAGATATTGCAATTTTAGCTTTTTTGTGCAATAGACATGCCTCCTTTCATATGTTTTTTGTTTTTGGGAAAAACGAAATAAATTTAAGATAGAAAATATAATTGTATTATACTGTAAAAAAATGGAAAAGTCAAATATAA
>CAZASP010000021.1:0-15610 GCA_964487865.1 uncultured Clostridium sp.
TGTGCAAAAAGAAGTGTCTTCCAACTGCACCTTAGTTAATCCAAACAATTATGTTGGCAAAAATTACTACAATTATAGAAAAAGTAATCACAACAATGCCACCATATTTATTTTTGATAGTGTTAATCTCATACAAAGCATATCCAATTGCTCTTAGTAAAACATAAATACTAATTATACTAAACAATAGGTGATATATTAAATCTGACAAATTGTTTCCTCCTTACATAATATGATATAATTTTTTTAAGTTTCTGTAATTAACATACCAGATTTGATAGAGGTATCTACATTCACATCAAAAAAGCTATTTTGATAACTTGTTGGCCATCCATATGCATCAAAATCTTGAGTAGTAAAGAAATTTGTTGCTGCTTGTCGTCCAAAACCAGTAATGTCAGATTCCAATTCTTTTGCTGTTTTATATAAATATTGTGATAATTGTGCTTCTAGATATTTATTACAAGTTTGTGATATTAAATTTAAAGTGTTTGGTGATAAATATTTTGAATTGCTAGACATTGAATAGATTCTACCTGTAAATCCTGTTTTTATTTTGATATATGGTGAAGCAGAAGATGTTTCAACGTCTATACTAGTAGAACGGTTAGGACTTAAGAATATATCTAAATAATTATTAGAATCAGTTGGGTCAGGTACAGAAATTAGAAAACGGTCTACTTTATTTTTAATAATTAAAAAACATATCGTTTCTAAAGCTGATAATTCTCCTACTAATCTATCTTCTTTAAAAACAGCAATACCAAAATTTTCTGAGCCATTTTGTCCATCAATAGGCGCTTCATTTGGTTTGATATTATAATTTTCTTGAATATCTGTATCTCCTTGATTATCTGCTTTTTCTTCTGTTAGTCCACCTAAAATAGCAGAAGGCTCGCAAGTTTTACAAATAAGTGCATTAAAAAAATCTCCAATTGTAGAATCAGGCATAAAGCCAATATATTTACTAGAATTGGTAAGTGTTTCATAATATTTTGAAATCAAATTCTCAAATTCAGGAGAAGTTTGTTGTATATAAGTTTTTGCAGGGCATTTACTAACAACGATATTTGCAGAAGGTCTTACTTGAGTATCGTTAATTAAAGTATAAATTTCATTTGAAATACCTTGTTGTGCAATTTCTTCAGAGAATATTATAATTTTACAATGTGACATATTAATCTGTTTTCCCATGTAAGCATTCATTAAATTAATAGCTGTACTAATTGAGGAAGCTTTTACAGAGTTATTAATAGTTGGCGTTTTTTTAGTTGAGCCAGATTCTGTTGCAGGTGCAGTGGTGGAAAATTGAAAAGTAACTTCTAAATCATTTTCATCAGACTTATCAATACCAATTGCAAGAACATAAGCTAAATTATCTATACTAAGTGATAAATAAGAACTAGAAAACGCGCCAATAAAAATAACTATTAAAATAAATATAAATAAATTTCTAACTATTTTTTTCAAAATAAGACCTCCTTTCATTTTTGAATTGATACTTGTTTTTTCTTTTTCAACCAGCTAGCAAGAACTAAAATACTTATTCCTAAAGCAAATACAATTCCTAATACCATATATGGATAAATTTTAGTTTCAAACTTATCTGCAAAGGCATAGTTTTTAGGAAGTAATGCAATTCCCAATATTAATATTCCAAATATATCTATTAAAGGTTTCTTTGTTTCAATATTAGTAAGCTTTTTAAAAATACTCATAGCAAATTTACAAACTATGCTTATATAACATGCAAAGGCTATAATCCATATCAATAGAAAAGCTGATTCTAAACGTTGAAAAAAGCTTCCAAATTCTATATATCTTGTAGCATTATATAAAGGAGCAATTTCATTTGCATCTATGAAAAATGAAAACATAAATAAAAGTGTAGAAGCACATAATATTAGATAAATAGCTGATAAACTAATAGATATAAAAGCTATTTTTTTCAATTTTTCTGGCTCTTTCAAATAAGGTGGTAAAAAGTACAAAAATATAATTCCACCAAAACAACCTAAATTACTAAGTCCTAAAACAAAAGTATCAAAAAGTCCATTACCAAATATAGGGAATATTCTTTCTGGAATAAATTTATTCATATTTGCAAAAAACAAAAATATCATACTAACTAAAACAAGAGGTAAAATCAGTAAATTTGTTTTTAATGAAGCATTAAAGTCTAATCTGTTAGCAAAACAAATAGCAATAACAAAAAAGGCAATAATAAATATAATATTTGTCATAGGATAATAAATAATATTTAGGCTTTCACAAAAGCTTCTAAGTAGGAGGGCAGAAGTTATTATAAAATGAGCAATAAACAGTATTCCAACAATATTTTTAAAAATTTTTCCACCCAAATATTCTGAAATATCAATAATGTCATAGCCCGGAAAATTTTTTAGTAATTTAACAATTAAAAAAGAAATAAGAATTGCAATAATAGTAACATAAATTAAATTGATTATAGTTGCTGATTTTCCTATTTCCAAAACTTGCCTTGGAAGAGAAGAAACTGTACGTGATACAATAACAACAAGGATAAGCATAATTGCCTCAACAGTACCAATTTTTGATTTTGTCATAAAAAATTCATTCCTTTCTCGACTTTCTTTTATTTATGAAATTTCCACTTCATTGAAATTTTTTCTTGGTCTTTTTCCCTTTTAGAAGAAATATAAGTAGGTCTGTATTCTCTTTTCCAAATAGGTTCAAGTAAATATCTATTTCCTTTAGAATTAGTAGCAGGGGCAAATGGGGTTGTATAAGAAACTCCAAAAGATCTTAAACTACAAACAAGACTTATATATACAAATAATCCTAAACTGATACCTAAAAATCCGGCCATAAATCCAAGAAGTACAAAAACAAAGCGGAAAAATCTTAAGTGAAAACCAAAAGAATAATCAGGAATTGCAAAAGAAGCTATACCAGTAATTGCTACTACAATAATCAAAATAGGGCTTACAATACCAGCACTAACAGCAGCTTCACCAATAACTAAAGCACCTACAATTCCGAATAGTAGAGCCAATAGCGTTAGGAATTCTTAAAACAGCTTCACGAATTAACTCAAAAGATAGTTCTAGTAAAAGAATTTCCAAGATAATTGGAAAAGGTACATTTTCTCTAGAAGCCAAGATTGAAAATAGCAAGCTAGTAGGAAGAATTTCTTGATGAAAACTGGTAATTGCAACATAAAGACCAGGTAAAAGTAAAGTAATAAAAGCAGCAATAACTCTTAAAAATCGTAAAAAATTAGCAAAGCTAACTTTTAAATTAGTATCTTCAGGAGAAGATAAAAAATCAGTTAAAATTGCAGGCATAATAATACCATAAGGTGTGCCATTAACAATAACAACAACACGACCATTTAATAAATATTTTGCTGCTTTGTCAGGTCTTTCAGTTGACATCATTTGAGGAATTCCTAACACATTAGAATCTGCAACTAATTGTTCTAATTCACCTGCAGATAATAAAGAATCAATTTCTAAATTATTTAAGCGATATTTTACTTCATTAATTAAATCTGAATTAGTTATATTTTGAATATAACAAACAGCACACTTAGTTTTGGTAATTTTTCCAACTTCTAAATTTTCTATAATTAAATTTTCATTATTAACAATTCTACGAAGTAAAGAAGTATTAGTCCTAATATTTTCAACAAAAGCTTCATGTGGTCCTTTAATAACAACCTCATTATTAGGTTTATCAACACTTCTTTGTTTAAAACCTTTTACTTCTATATCAAAAGCCAAATTTAAAGTATCAACAAATAAAGCACAATTACCGTGAGTTTATACCACTTGCAACTTCATCAAAATCAGTAACTTCTTTCACAGAATTTTGTGGCATTAAACATCCCATTAAATAATTAGATAAATCAAATTTTTTAACTTTCCTAACAGTAATATTGTTAGCAACAGCTTCTGAAACAACTTTACTTTGTGTACCATCAAATAAGTTATTCTTATTACGCAACATTAAAGGTTCTAAAACAAATTGATCCATAACCTGAGAATCAACCATTCCGTCAATATATGCAATAAAGGCATTATATTGCTTTCCTCTAGCATTTATAGTAAATTCCCTTAAAATAACATCACTGTTAATTAAAAGATTATATTTTGTTCTCATGTATTCTATATTTACATTAAGACTAGGAAATATTTTTACTTTTTCCTCAGGCTCGTTAGCCTTTGCTTCTGGCATTGATGTGCTTGAGTTATTTTCAGGTAAGCTAAAGCTATAATCTACTGGTGGTTTGTATGCAAATAAAGAATCAAATAGATTTTTAAAAGTCATAAATTTCTCCATTTCTAAATTTTGTTACTACTCATTCTATTTTTTTATTCATAACAAATTTTTCTTTTTAGTTAGTATTTCTAAAAAAATGCAAAATATGCAATATTATGATTATTTGTGCTAATTAAAAAAATCAATTGTTTTTTACTACTATTTATGCTATAATAAAAAAGAAGTCAAACAAAGGAGAAAATAATGAAAAGTAGACTAGCAAATTTTATTATAACAGTAGTTATTTTTTTAATCATCAGTGTGTTTATTCTATTTGGAATGATTTTATGGAATGAACTTAAGAAAGTAGAAACGTCAGTAGAACCAGAAAGTGCTAAAACCACATCATTTGAAGAAAAACATACAATTGATGAAAACCTAAAAGTACCAGAAGTTCAAGAAAATCCACTTAACAATATACAAGGCAATGGAAGCAACCAGCAACAAATAGACTATTCTAACATAACGGTTAATAAATATTTTTTTAATCAATTAGAACCATATTCACAAACTATATATAAGGCATTTGAAGCTAATAAAGAAAACATGAAAACAGGAACGTATCAAGTTGAATTAGGCAATTCATTTAATTCTTTATTAAGCCAAAATAATGGAAGTGACGAATTAGGAAAATACTATCAATCTGCTATTGAAGCATATACTTATGATAATCCAGATGTATTTTATTTAAGTCCTAATAAAATGTATTTAAATATTGAAACTACAACAAAAGGAAACAGTGTAAGTTACAGTGTATTTGTTAATAGTGGAAATGATGCAAATTATTTAATTGATGAATTTTCTTCAAAAGAGCAAGTAAATAATGCAATTCAACAGATTGAACAAGTAAGAAATATTATTTTACAAAATAGAAAATCAAATACATATGATAACATTAAGATGGTACATGATTTTTTGATAGAAAATGTATCTTATGATACGAGCATTTCTAGAGATAATATTTATAATATATATGGTGCTATGGTTAATAAGTTAGCAGTATGTGAAGGATATGCAAGAAGCTTTAAATATTTGATGGACTCACTTGGAATACCATGTACTTTAGTAATTGGAAAAGGAATAAGTCCAGATAATAGAACTGAAAATCATGCATGGAATTATGTTCAACTGGATAACAATTGGTATGCCATAGACACTACATGGGATGACCCAATTACTAACGGTGGATGGGTAAGTGAATCTAACAAAGTTAGATATTTTCTAAAAGGTTCTAATGATATGTCAAAAGACCATACACCAAGCAATCATTTTACAGATGGGGGTAAAAATTTTAATTATCCACCATTAAGTGCAACAAATTATCAGTAAGATTAAAGGAGGTTAGTTTGAAAATAATTAAATTTTCATAACCATAGACCTTCTAAAAAAGAAAGGAATGAAATTTATAATGAAAGCATTAATCAGTGTATCAGACAAAACAGGAATTGTAGAATTTGCAAAAAGATTAGAAAAACAAGGAGTAGAAATTATATCAACAGGTGGGACTTATAAAAAGCTGAAAGAAGAGGGAGTTTCTGTAATGGAAATATCAGAATTAACAGGTTTTCCAGAATGCTTAGATGGTAGGGTAAAAACTCTACATCCAGTTGTTCATGCAGGTATTCTTGCAAGAAGAGACAAGCCAGAACATAGAAAACAACTAGAGGAGTTAAATATAGACACAATTGATTTTGTAGTAGTTAATTTATATCCATTTAAGCAAACTATTCTAAAAGATGGAGTAACTCGTGAAGAAGCAGTAGAAAATATTGATATTGGAGGACCCACAATGCTTCGTAGTGCTGCTAAGAATTATCAAGATGTAACAGTTATTACAAATCCAGAAGATTATGAAGTAGTATTAAAAGAATTAGAAGAAAACGGAAAAGTATCAATAGAAACTAAGTTTAGATTAATGCAATCTGTATTTGAACACACTGCCAACTATGATGCAATGATTGCAAATTATATTAAAGAGCAAAGAAAAGATGTAAGCTTACCAGAAAAATTAACATTAACTTATGAAAAAGTACAAGAGATGAGATATGGAGAAAATCCACATCAAAAAGCAGCTTTGTATAAAGAAATTGGAAAATGTGAAGGTTCTTTAACAACAGCTACACAATTAAATGGAAAAGAACTTTCTTTCAATAATATTAATGATACAAATGGTGCATTAGAATTATTAAAAGAATTTGAAGAACCAACAGTTGTTGCTTGTAAACATGGAAATCCATGTGGTGTAGGAAGTAGCAATGATATTTATGAAGCTTGGCAAAAAGCGTTTAACGCAGACAAAACATCTATATTTGGTGGAATTGTTGTTGTAAATAGAGAAGTAAATGTTAAGATGGCTCAGGAAATGAGTGCAATCTTTTTAGAGGTAATTGTAGCACCATCTTTTGAACCAGAAGCTTTAGAAATTTTAAAGAAAAAGAAAAATGTTAGAATATTAGAACTTCCAAGTATTTCTGTAAAACAGAGAGGAAATGCTTATGATGTAAAGAAAATAAATGGAGGACTTATTGTTCAAACTATAGATTCTAAATTATTAGATGAATATGAAGTTGTAACAGATAAAAAACCAACTAAAGAGCAAATGGAAGATCTATTATTTACTTGGAAAATAGTTAAATATGTTAAATCTAATGGAATTGCGATTGGTAAAAATAAACAATCAATTGGAATTGGACCTGGACAAGTAAATAGAATTTGGGCAACAAAACAAGCTATAGAGCATAGCGAAGAATTAATTGAAAAGGGAATTACACAAGGTGCTGTTTTAGCATCAGATGCATTTTTCCCATTTTCAGATTGTGTTGAAGAAGCACATAAGGCAGGAATTAAAGCTATTATCCAGCCAGGTGGCTCAATTAAGGATCAAGATTCTATTGATAAGTGTAATGAATACGGAATTGCAATGGTATTTACAAAAATGAGACATTTTAGACACTAATTACTACTCAGATAGTATTTTATTTTAAAAAAGTGAGATGACTTTCAAAAATCTATCTCACTTTTTTAAATTACTTATAAAATAATACAAATCAATCCGCCACTGCCTTCATTTACAATACGTTCCAAAGTCTCTTGTAATTTCATTTGAGCATCTTCTGGCATCTTAGAAAGCTTGGTTTGTAGCCCTTCATTAACTAATTCATGTAAGCTTTTTCCAAAAATATTTGATTTCCAAATTTCTTTTGGATTACTTTCAAACTCAGATAATAAATAATTAACTAATTCTTCTGACTGCTTTTCTGAGCCAACAATAGGAGAAACCTCAGTTTCAACATTTGTTTTAATTAGGTGGATAGATGGAGCAGTTGCTTTTAATTTAACTCCAAATCTAGAACCCTGCTTAATCATTTCAGGTTCTTCTAAAACTAAATCTTCAATAGAAGGAGTAACAATTCCATATCCCTTTGCTTCAACTTCTTCCAAAGCATAAGCAATCTTATCATATTTCTTTTTAGTCTTTGATAATTCAGTAATAATGCTAAATAAATCACCTTCATTTGTAACATTAACATTTGTAATTTCAGAAAGAATTTGATAAAATAATTCATCTTTCAAAGTAATATCAACATTAACATTACCAGAACCTAACTGGATATCTGAAATTGAACTTTTAGAGATAATTTCTGTTTGTCTAATTTTTTCAACACAGCCAGAAACATCTTTTAAAACGTGAATATCTGAAAAAGCATTTTTAATTTCATCAAATAATTCACATTTTAATGGATGGTTAGCATCTAAGCCATCAATCCAGCGAGGAAATTTAATGCAAACTTGCTCAACAGGAAATTCATATAAAACTTTAGAGAACATGTTATTAATATCATCTAAATTTAGATATTCACAATTAAGTGGCATAACAGTAGTACCATATTTTTCGCTCAATTCATTTGCTAAATCTTGTGTGTAACTAGAATTTGGGTCATTTGAATTTAAAAGGATAATGAAAGGTTTGTTTAAAGCTTTTAATTCATTTACAACTCTTTCTTCTGCTTTAACATAATCTTCTCTCGGAATATCAGTAATAGTACCATCTGTTGTAACCAAAACACCAATAGTAGAATGTTCATCAATTACTTTTTTAGTACCAATTTCAGCTGCTTTTTCAAAAGGAATTTCTTCATCAGACCAAGGTGTTTTTACCATTCTAGGCATATCATCTTCCAAATAGCCAATAGCATTATCAACTAAATAACCAACGCAGTCAACTAATCTAGTTTTAAATTTTAAATTATTATCTAAAGTAATTTCTACTGCTTCATTAGGAATAAACTTTGGTTCTGTAGTCATAATAGTTCTTCCACCTGCACTTTGAGGAAGTTCATCTTTTGCTCTTTCCTTTTTATATTCATTATCGATGTTTGGGATAACCAATAAATCCATAAAATTTTTAATAAATGTTGATTTACCAGTCCTAACTGGTCCCACAACACCAACATAGATGTCACCATCTGTCCTGTTTGCGATGTCCTCATACAATCTTGTACTTTCCATCTATATACCTCCTTTAATCTTAATCGAAATGTTTGTACTAATTACTTAGTTAATATATATGGAGGATTTTTTTATAATATGACAAGTTGCATTTAAAAACTTGATAAATATAAGCGAATATGATAAAATTGCATATAATATATCAAAAAGCTATAGGGTACTGAAAGGAAAGGGAAGATAATGGATAGAGTACAAGATACTATTGAAATACTAAAGACGTACCACCAAGAACATATTATTAAATTATTAAACAAATTAGAAGGAAAAGCAAAAGAAGAATTAATTGAACAAATAGGAAAAATTGACTTCCACCAGATTATGGAGCTTTATGATAATACAAAAAAAGAAATTAAAATTAAAGAAAATAAAATTGAAAATATACCATACCTAGACAAGGCAAAACTAACAAAAGAACAAAAACAACAATTTGATAAATTAGGAGAAACGGCAGTTCGAAATGGAGAATATGCCGTAGTTACCATGGCTGGAGGTCAAGGAACCCGTCTTGGACACTCAGGTCCAAAAGGTACTTTTAAGCTAGATGTTTATGGAAAAGGAAAGTATCTATTTGAAATATTAGCAGAAAATTTAAAAGAAGCAAACCGAAAATATGGAGTGATAATTCCATGGTATATCATGACTAGCAAAGAAAATCATGACGAAACAGAAGCTTTCTTAAAAAAGAATAATTATTTTGGATATGATGCTAAAAATATAATTATATTTACCCAAAGTGAATTGCCACTTATTGATACTGAAGGAAAACTTCTAATAAATAAAAACAACAAAATTAAAGAGGCATCTGATGGCAATGGAGGAACATATTGTTCTTTAAGGACTAGTGGATGTTTAGCAGAAATGAAAGAAAAAGGGATAAAGTGGGTTTTTATTGGAGGAGTTGACAATGTACTATTAAAAATGGTAGATGTGACCTTACTGGGAATGGCAATTCAAAAAAATGTACAAATAGCATCAAAATCGGTAGTAAAAGCAAATCCACATGAAAAGGTAGGAGTATTTTGCAAAATGAATGGGCATCCAAAAGTAATAGAATATGCAGAACTTCCAGAAAAAATGGCAGAAGAAACAGACACAAACGGAGAACTAAAATACGGTGAATCACATATAATGTGTAATTTATATACAATAGAAGCTATTGAAAAAGTAAGCAAAGAACATTTAATGTATCACAGTGCTTTCAAGAAAAACTCATACATAGATGAAAATGGTAAAGAAATCGTGCCGGACTCACCAAACTCATATAAATTCGAATCATTTATATTTGATGCATTTGAATTTTTTGATGACATTGCAATTTTAAGAGGAAAGAGAGAAGATGATTTTGCCCCAGTTAAAAACAAAGAAGGAGTAGACAGCCCAAAAACAGCAAAAGAATTGTACGAAAAATATTGGAAAAGACAATAAGCAATGTGTTCCCAACTGCACAAGAAAGGAAGAAAATTATGGAAAAGTGTAAGGTTTGTAACTTATATAATTTAGAAGAAACTATTGCAAAAGATTTGCTTGAAAGTGTTACTTATCCTTGGGAAGCCCTTAGTAAAATTAATGATTACATATTAGAAATAGGCAAACAGCTAGATCCTGCAAAATATGATAAAGTTGGAGATGATGTTTGGATTGCCAAAACTGCTAAAGTAATGCCAACGGCTTATATTCATGGACCAGCTATTATTTGTGAAAATGCAGAAATTAGACATTGTGCTTTTATTAGAGGCAAAGCTATTATTGGAAATGATGCAGTTGTCGGAAATTCAACTGAATTAAAAAATGTTATTTTATTTAATAAAGTACAAGTACCACATTATAATTATGTAGGTGATTCTATTTTAGGATATAAAACTCATATGGGTGCAGGTTCAATAACTTCAAATGTAAAATCTGATAAAAAATTAGTTGTTATTAAAGATGGTAAAGAACAGATTGAAACTGGTATAAAAAAAGTTGGAGCGATGATTGGTGACAAAGTTGAAGTTGGATGTAATAGTGTTTTAAATCCAGGAACGGTAATTGGAAAAAATTCTAATATTTACCCTTTGTCATCTGTTAGAGGAGTAATACCTGAAAAAAGTATTTATAAAAATCAAAATGAAATAGTAAAGAAAAAAGATTTTTAGTAACTAAGAATTTATTTAAAGTAATTATTTTCATTTTATATATGGAAAATTTAAAATAAAAAAATCATGATTGTATCAAATACAACCATGATTTTTTGCTACATTTGTTGATTTCCAGGAATAAAGTAATCAACTACACCATAGATTAAAGCGCCAATGATGGCAGCTATCCAAGATATAGAATATCCTGATACAAAAAATTGTGTTACATATAAAATAATCGCTGCTAATGCGAAACCTACAAATCCTTTACCAAATGGACTAGCATGTAAACCAGTAAATTTGATAACTAAATAATCAATAACTGCTAAGACAACAGCAGCAATTGCTAAAGTCCAAAAATTGTTAATTGTAAATCCTGGTGTAAAAAATGCAGTAATAGCTAAAACTACTGCAGAAGCAATTAATCTACCTATAATTTGCCATGCAGTAGAAGCCCCTGATTTTGTTTGATTTCCTTGAGCTTCTGCCATAAGTCTAACCTCCTTAGAATTAAAAATTCATAATGTAAATTTTTAAAAAGCTCTAAAATTATTATTCTCAAAAAAATTTTATTTATTCAAAAAATGACGTATAAAAAAGTTAAAATTTGTAAAAAATAAACAAAAAGGTGGGTGTTTTGATGTTAATTACATTTTTTAGAGCTATTATTTTATATATAGTTGTTTTAATAGTAATGAGACTAATGGGAAAAAGAGAAATTGGTCAATTACAACCATTTGAATTAGCAATTTCTATAATGATAGCTGATTTAGCATCAATACCAATGACAGAAACAGGTATTCCAATATCAAGTGGAATTATACCGATTTTAGGACTTTTGGTTATGCATTTACTTATTTCTGTTATAAATATGAAAAGTCTAAATGGAAGAAAAATTATTTGTGGAAAACCACGTATTTTAATTTATCGTGGAAAAATTGACGAAAAAGCATTACGCAAAGAAAGATTTACAATTAACGAATTACAAGAAAGGCTAAGAGGAAACAATATAATCAACCTTGGAGATGTGGAATATGCAATTTTAGAAACAAGTGGGGAAATAACAGTAATACAAAAACCGGAAAAACGAAACACTATACCAGAAGATTTTAATATTACACCAGATTATGAAGGCATACCATATGATTTAGTAATAGATGGAAAAATTATGAATAAAAATTTGCAAGCCATTGGCAAAAATTATGCATGGTTAAAAAAGCAAGTTGAAAAATTTAATATACAACCAGAAGAAGCATTAGTAGTAACACTAGACGGAAAGGGACAAATATTCTGTCAGAAAAAAGAATAGATTTATGAAATGGCGAAAGGTTGTCAAGGAAGACTGCGTTAAAAGGGACAATTTTTTAGCAAACACTAGGAGAGAGATATGTTAAAAGAATTTATTATTTGCAGTGTTATTGTAATAACCATATTTGGAGGTAATTACATTACACAAAACTTTACCAAAGAAGCGGTTAAAGAATTATCAGAAAACTTATCATCTTTGCGAAATGAACTATCACAAGAACAAGTAAAAAATGAAAAAGTAAAAGAAGATGCAAACAAAATATATGAAGGTTGGAAAGAAAAATATAATAAGCTAGCATATTACATTGAGCATAATGAATTAGAAAAAATTGAAACAGAATTAACAGCAATAAAAAGTTATATAGAGACAGAGGCATATCAAGATTCGATTTGTTCTACTGATAAAACTGCATTTTTACTAAAACATATTGAAGACAAATATGACTTCAATTTGCAAAACATTTTCTAATTCACAAAAATTACAAATAAAATATATTATCTAGCATATACTTAAACCAGGAAAGAGGTGTTTTAAGTATATGATGCAAAAGATAGAAAATTTAATAGATGAAAAGAAAACCTTAGAAATAGATGAAAAAATATTTCAAAAATTAATGTTTATTTATTCTGCCGCCAACAAAGAACTAAAGACAAAAATAGAAATTTTGAGAGATGAAGCACAAATATTTAATAACTATAAATTAATAGATTACATCACAACAAGAATAAAAACACCTAGAAGTATAATAAATAAAATGCAAAAAAGAGAATTAAAACTTACATATAGAAATATGATAGAAAACATTAATGATATTGCAGGATTAAGAATAGTTTGCCCAATAAAAAAAGATATATTTGAAGTAAAAGACTTAATAAAAAAAATTCCAGACATAAAAATTTTAAAAGAAAAAGACTATGTTGCTCACCCAAAAGAAAGTGGATATTCTAGCTATCATTTAATTACAGAAATACCAGTTTCATTATCTAAGACTAATATATATGTTAAAGTAGAAATTCAAATTAGAACCATAGCTATGGACTTTTGGGCAAATTTAGAACACAAGTTAAAATATAAACCAGAAGAAGAATAATAAATAAGACTTTGCTATAAAAAAATAATTATTTTTTTTAATCTGCAATTGATATATTAATATTATAAGTAAAGGTTATATAATTTTAACCTTTACTAAAAAAAATATTAATATATCAATATTTTTTTGGATAAATTAATATAGTTCCAATTTTAATTTTTTGTTTGTTGATTAAAAAAATTTAAATATCAGGAAGGATTTATGTAAAATACGTCGAATATTATAATTATGTATATTAATTTGAAATATTTTGAAAGAAAGTAGGAAAAAAATGCAGCGTTATAGTGATGAGATTATAGACGAAGTAAGACAAACCAACGATATTGTAGATATCATATCACAATATGTGCATTTAAAACGAAGCGGAAGAAATTTTTTTGGACTATGCCCATTTCACAATGAAAAATCACCTTCTTTTTCCGTATCACCGGACAAGCAAATATTTCATTGTTTTGGATGTGGTGTTGGAGGAAATGTTTTTACATTTTTAACGAAAATAGAAGGCATCAACTTTATAGAAGCAGTTCAAACATTAGCAGAAAGATCTAATATACAGTTACCAATATTAGACGACAAAGGAGACTCTGCTAAAGAATTACTAAAATCAAAAGTATATAAAGTAAATGAATTTACAGCAAATTACTACCATCAAAACTTATACAAACCAGAATCAAAAATTGCGCAAGACTATATTAAGCAAAGAAAATTAACAAACGAGACTTTAAAATCTTTCCAAATTGGATTCTCAGGAAAATTTGACGAACTATATCAAGAACTTAAAAAACAAGGATTTGAAGAACAGGAAATTTTAGAATCAGGACTAGTAAATCGAAATGAAAAAGGTCAGTATATAGACAGGTATAGAAATAGACTAATGTTTCCAATTTGTGATACAAGAGGCAGAGTTATAGCCTTTGGTGGAAGAGTATTAGATGATTCCAAACCTAAATATATCAATTCACCAGAAAATGTTGTATATAGCAAAGGAAGAAATCTATTTGGACTTAATGTTGCTAAAAAAGGAGACATCAAACAAATTTTAATTGTAGAAGGGTACATGGATGTTATCTCTTTGCATCAAAGAGGTATAACAAATGTAGTAGCACCATTAGGAACAGCTTTAACGCAACAACAAGGTTGGCTACTTAGAAAAAATTCAGAAAAAATAATTTTAAGTTTTGATTCTGATGAAGCAGGTCTTACTGCTAAAATAAGAGCACTAGATATTTTGCAAGGAATGGGATGCGACATTAGAATTTTACAAATGGAGGGTGCAAAAGACCCAGATGAATACATCATTAAATATGGAAATTCTAGATTTAATAACTTAATTGAAAAGGCACTTTCTGTTATAGAATTTAAAGTAAAAGTATTAAAGCAAAATTTAAACTTAAATAATGTTAATGACAAAATAAAATTTTTAAATGAGATAGCTAAATTAATTGCAAAAGTTGATAACACAATAGAAAGAGAAGTATACATCGAAAGAATAGCAAAAGAATACGACATATCTAAAGAAGCTATTTATGCAGAAGTTAACAAGATAGCGTATAGTAGTGCAAAAAGTGAAAAAGTTTTAGACAAGGTGAAACCTATTATAACACATAAAAAAGTAGAGAAAAATAAAGTTTCACAAACTATAAAAAGACGTGAAGATACAGTACTATCTATCTTATTGACAGGTGACATTAATATTTTCCAAATCATTCGAGAAAACATCAAAATAGAACATTTTAAAGATGAAATTAATCAAAAAATTGCTAAAAAGTTGTATGAAGAATTTGAAAAAGGAAATAGTAATATAAATAGCATAATTGATATGCTAGGAGAAGAAGAGCAAAATCATATTACAGCTATTATGGCAGATGATTATGAAATTGATGATGTGGAAAAAGCAATTGATGATATTATGCAGAGTTACGAAAAAGATAATCTTAATAATCGTAAATTTGAAATACTGGAATTATTAGATGGAAATTTAGAAGCTGACCAAAAAAAAGAATTAGAAAAGGAATTAAGTAGTATTATTATTAGGTTGGCTAAAATTAAGTAGGGGTGAAAAAAATGGCAAGTAAAAAAGAAAGTAGCAAAAAAGAAACTAAAAAGAAAGAACAAACTAAAAAAACTTTAGCTTCTAAAAAAGAAGAAGCTAAAAAAACAACAAAAAAAGAAGTGAAAAAGGAACAACCAAAAAAAGCAGAAAGCAAAAAACAAGAAACAAAAAAAGGACAACCAAAAAAAGCAGAAAGCAAAAAACAAGAACCAAAAAAAGGACAACCAAAA
>CAZASP010000022.1:0-14948 GCA_964487865.1 uncultured Clostridium sp.
TACATGCCCCATAACAACAATAACTGGTGGTATTGTTTCTAATTCTTCTTCTTTATCTTCTGAATCATCAAATAAAATATCTTCCTCTGTTACTGTTTCCTTTTTGGTTGCATTTATACCAAATTCTTGGGCAATTAGATAAGCTGTATCAAAATCAATTTCATTATTTATTGTAGCCATAATTCCATAGCCTAATAATTTTTTTATAACTTCTGCTGTTGTCTTTTTTATTTCAGCAGCAAAATCTTTTACTGTAATGCTTTCTGGAATTTCTATATCTGTCAATTTAAATATTTTTTGTTTATTCCTTTCTTCTTGGTTTTTATTATTTCTCTTCTTGCCCCTTCTTCCACGTTCAGTAGTTAAGTCATAATAATCTAACATTCCGCCATCTTGTTCTTCAAACATATTGGATAAACGATTTGCTTGTTTTAGAGTTTTTAATTTTCCTTCGTCAAAGTCATTTTCTGCATTATTTCTTCTATTTCTATTCTTTTTATTTGTTTTATTTTCATCAAATTTATTGTTTCTTTGTTTGTCTAAACCTCTATTATATTCTCTTACTGATTCTTTTTCTATATTTTCTACTGCCATAATATTTTTTATATTTTTTTCTATTCCTTTTTCATCTAGTGGTTTTTTTCCATATTTTTCATTATTGTTTCTTGAATCATTAAAACGATTATTAGAACCATTATCGTTGTAATGATTTCTGTTTCTATTATTGCTGTTTTTGTTATCTCTATTTTCTTTATTTTGGTGTGCTATTTTTTCTACTTCTTTTTGTCCTTTTATAACTTTTTCTTTTTGCTCTGTTTTAGCTTGTTCTCGTTTTTCTAATTCCTCTGTTTTTATAAATTTTTCTGTTTCTGAAAATTCTTGCTTTGGTTCTTCTTTTTTAAGACCAAATAATTCACTAACAGTCATTGGTTTATTTGGTTTATTACGATAAACAATATTATAATCTTTGTTTTGTTTTCTTTGAACAAATCCAACATTATTATTTTTCTTTTCTTCTTTTTTTACAACTTCTTTTTTCTTTTCTGTTTCTTCTTGTGCAATAATTACTTGACGACGAATAATGACTGGTGTTTCTTCTTTTTTCTTTCCTTCTTTTTTAGATAATGCATTTTCAATTTTCTTTGCTTCTTCTTCCTCAACACCACTCATATGACTTTTTGCATTAATTTTTAGTTTACTTGCTACATCTAGCACTTCTTTACTGGTTAAGCCTAATTTTTTTGCTATTTCATGTATCTTTATCTTACCCAATAAATTCACCCCCATTGTTTATTTTTGCTATCTCTGTTGCTAAATTTATATCTTCTATTCCAATAACTGCTTTATTAGATTTTCCAATAGCTTTACTAATAATTTCAATTTTTCCACCTATAATGATGGGTATTTTATACGTTTCACATAGTTTTTTAAATTTTTCTTTGGTTCTTTCTGATGAATCTTCTGCTATTATAACTACATTAACTTTTCTCTTTTTTATTTGCATTTCTACACTATCTGCACCAAAGCAAACTTTTCTAGCTTTTGCAGCAAATCCAATTAAACCTAATATTTTTCTATTTATCAAAAATTACACCTCTTAAATTTTCATAAATTTCTTCTCCTATTTTTTGCCTAAATACTTTTTCTAATCTCTTTGATTTTTGCAGTTTTTCTAAGCATTTTACATCATCACAAATGTACGCTCCTCTTCCTTCTTTTTTGCCAGTTTTATCTATACTAATTTCATTTTTATTGTTTTTTACTATTCTAATAAAATCTTTTTTATCTTTTTTGCAATTACATCCTATACATGTTCTTTGTGGCTGACTTTTCATCATTTTGTCCTCCTTTTATTGTATGTCTCGATTTTCGTTTTATTCTGCTTGAGTTGATGTATTTTCCTCGCTTTTGTTTGTTTCTTGTTGTGAATTTAACATTTCCCTAAATTGAGTTTCTGATTTTATATCGATTTTCCAGTTTGTAAGTCTTGCCGCTAATCTTGCATTTTGTCCGGATTTTCCAATTGCTAAAGATAATTGATCATCTGGTACAATTACTTGTGCAAATTTTTCTTCTTCTTTAATATCTACTGCTAATATTTGTGCAGGAAGTAAGCTTGCTGCAATATATATTGATGGGTCTTCATTCCATTCAATTACATCTATTTTTTCTCCATGTAATTCATTTATAACATTTTGAATTCTTACACCTTTTTGTCCAACACAAGAACCAACTGGGTCAATGTTTGGGTCTGGTGAGAATACTGCTACTTTACTTCTATAACCTGCATCTCTTGATACGCTTTTTATTTCAATAACACCTTCATAAATTTCTGGTATTTCAAATTCTAATAATTTTCTTACAAAATCAGGATGGCTTCTAGATACTATTACTTGTGGAGCACCTTTGTTTCCTTTTTCAACATCTAAAACATATCCTTTTATTTTGTCATTTACATGATAATGTTCAGTTGGAATTTGTTCTTTTGCAGGCATAACACCTTCTAACTTTCCTAAATCCATAACTACTATGTTACTATCAGCTTTTTGAATTAATCCTGAAACAATTTCTCCTTTTCTATCATTAAATTCAGTAAATATAATTTCTCTTTCTGCTTCTCTTAATTTTTGAATAATAACTTGTTTTGCTGTTTGTGCTGCAATTCTACCAAAATCTCTTGGTACAATTTCAATTTCAACAATATCACCTTCTTTAAAGTCTGGATTAATTTTTTGAGCTTCTTTTATATTAATTTGTGTTTCTTTATCATTAACTCTTTTCATAACTTTTTTTAAGGAATATATATGTGTTGCTCCTGTTTTCTTATCCATTTCTACTTTTACATTTTCTAATGAATCAAAATTTCTTTTATAAGCTGTTACAAGAGCAGTTTCAATAGACTCTAATAAATATTCTTTTTTAATTCCTTTTTCTTTTTCTAATTCCTCTAACGCTAATATTAATTCCTTATTATCAATCGCTGGTTGTTTCATTTTTTCTAATTCCTCCCTTTATTAATTCTTTACTAATTTTGCCAATTGTAAATTGTTTTTATTTGTGATATATTTTTTCGTTCTATCTTTGTGTTTTCTTCTAGTATAATATCTTCTTTTGTATATCCTTTTAAAATTCCTTGATATTCTTTTTTTCCATTTTCATCTTTTTTAAATAATTTTATATGAATTTCTTTTCCTATGCTTTGGTCTAAATGTTTATCTTTGCGTAACACTCTTTCTATGCCTGGCGAAGACACCTCCAAAAAATATGCATCTTTAATATAATCTGCATCATCTAATGGTTTATTGATTGCATCATTTACTTTTTCACAATCAGTTAAATCAATTCCATCAGATTTATCAATAAATACTCTTAGGAAGTAATTCTTTCCTTCTTTTGCATATTCAACATCATATAATTCATATCCTATTTTCTCAATAATAGGCTTTATTAGTTTTTCTACTTTTTCTTCTATACTTGCCAAATTATCATCCTTTCTGCTACCTAGGTTGCCAATAATTAAGAGTGGGATTTGTTCCCACTCTGCTGTATTTTATGTTTCTTAATTATTATACCCAATTTTTGGCATAAATGCAAGCTTTTTTTGATTTTTTTTAAATTTTTTCCAATATTTCCATTTCTTGTTCTTGTTTTCCAGCATTGCCAATTTTAATATCTCTAACATGGTCGATTTTTTCCCATGTCGTTTCACGTTTGAATAAACACTTGAAGTTTATTAATAACCATGATCCCATAAATAATGGATAGCATATTAATCCTTTAAGCATTGGTTTTATTGGTCTTTTGTCTAGTATCATTGCTATTAAAGATGTTCCTATTGGTAATAAGAATGTTGGTATTAAATATTTTAATATATTAAATACTAATTCTGATTCTGTCATACCATCTCCAACATACATTAAGAAGTTTGTTCCTAATAATACTAATGTTAATATAAACATTGGTATACTTCCTACTATATATAATAATCCATCAAAGTTCATCATTGTTTTATTTTCTTTTGCTGATATGGCTAATTGTTTTGTATATTCTTTTATACATTGCATGTGTCCTACTGTCCATCTGCTTCTTTGTGACCAACTTTGTTTAAAGTCTACTGGCTGTTCATCATATACTATTGCATCTGTTGCCCAACCAAGTTTTTTTCCTTTTATAATTCTTTTTAAAGAAAATTCTATATCCTCTGTTAAAGTTACTGTATCCCATCCTTCTGGTTTAATTACATCAAATCTAACCATGAAACCAGTACCATTTAATAATGGTGATAATCCTAAATTGTATCTAGCTAAATGATAAAATCTATGCATGGTCCAATAAAATATTGCATACCCTGCTGTTATCCAGCTATCTGTTGGATTTTTAATATCTCTGTATCCTTGAACTACATCTTCACCTTGGCATAATTTTTTGTTCATATTTTTTATAAAGTTAGGATCTACAATGTTATCTGCATCAAATACAAAAAATGCATCGTAAGGAGCATCTTCTTGAATTTTTTGCTGTAAAAACCAGTCTAATGCATATCCTTTTGTTCTTTTATTTGCATTATATCTTTCATACACAATTGCTCCTGCATCTTCTGCAACTTGAGCAGTGTTGTCTGTACAATTATCTGCAATTACATAAATATCATATAAATTTTTGTCATAATCTTGATTTTTTAAACTTTCAATTAAGTTTCCAATTACGGCTTCTTCGTTGTGAGCTGGTATTATTGCCATAAATCTGTGGTTCTTTTTTATTTTTAATGGTTTGTCTTTAATTTTTACTAATGAGCATAAACTTACCGTTATTTGATATAGCCAAAATATGGTTATTATCCATACAAGTGCTTCTCTTAGTATATATAAGTAATCCATTTTTCTATCCTCTCTTTTGATTTAATAATATTTGTATATATTATTATGCTACATTATTAATTATACTATGTTTTCCAAAATTTTGCAACTTTTTTTTGAAAAAACGCATAAATTTTTCAAGCACTAGTAAAATCAACATATTTGTGATTTATATATTATTATTATACATAAAATTTTGAAAAATTTGCATTTTATTTAATATAATAGTATAATAAAAATTGAATTAATTAACAAAAGAGGGATAAAAATGAAACAATTACTAAAAGATTTATCCAAAAAAGATAAAGAATTCCAAACAATAATAGCAAATTTAATTGAAAACGAAACTGTTCAACAAATGAAAAATTTTAAACAACACTTTAATACATCACGTTTTGACCATTGTTATATGGCTGCATATTATTGTTATTTATTTTGTAAAAAACACAATTTAGATTATAAATCAGCTACCCGTGCCGCTATGCTTCATGATTTGTTTTTATATGATTGGCATAAAAAAATACCAGGTAAAAAACGTTTTCATGCTTTTACACATGGAAAAGTGGCTTGTGAAAATGCTTGTAAATTATTTGATTTAAATGAAAAGGAAAAAGATATCATCATTAAACATATGTGGCCTATTACTATTGCTTTTCCTAAGTCAATAGAAGGTTTTGTACTTACTTTTGTTGATAAGTATTGTGCATTTGTAGAGTTTTTTGATGCTTTTACTTCTAAATTATTTACGAATAGATATTTACGACATGCTTATTTGTTGTTGAAATTACATATTTAATTGTCTTTTGCCCACCTAATCATTCTTATATCTTTGTATTTTGATAATACTGTTTTGTATTTATCATATTCCTCTTCCCATAATGCATCTGGAACTTTGTCGAATGCTTTAAATATTTTTTCTGCTTCTGATAAGTATATTAATTGTTCTTGTGGTGACATATTTTCATATTGTTTTGCAAATCTGTATAATTTATCTAACATTTGGTTTGCTTCTATAAAACTCCAAAAGTCTTTTACTTTCATTCCGAATAATTTTATTTGCAATATTGCATATGCTACTAAAGCAAATATTACGAATATTAATATATATATTATAACCAATATTGACATATTTTACACCTCTTTTAGCTTTTGCATTTGTATATTAAAATTATACCATATTTGACATTTTTTTGCAACTTGTTTTATTTATATTTTATATGTTATAATCATAAGAATGTAATAAATATAATATAGAAAACTAAGGAGAATATTTTTATGGAGGATAAATTTGTTGTTACAAAAAAAGCCGGCATATATGGTATTATAGGAAATATTTTTTTGCTAATTATTAAAACTATTGTTGGATTTGTTAGTCATAGCCAAGCTATGATAGCTGACAGTTTTAATAGTGCTGGTGATATTTTTGCTTCTTTGATGACTTTTATTGGGAATAAAATTGCTAGTGTTCCTAATGATAAAGACCACAATTTAGGTCATGGCAAAGCGGAATATATTTTTTCGATGTTTATTAGTATTGCTATGATTCTTATTGCATGCAAATTATTATATGATTCTGTTATAACTTTAATCGTTGGTAGTAGCCTTCAATTTTCTTGGTTTTTATTATTGGTTTGTATAGCAACAATTATAATAAAATTTACTTTATATTTATATACTAAAAACGCATATAAAAAATATCATAATATTTTATTGGAAGCTAATATGAAAGATCATAGAAATGACTGCGTTGTAACCACCTTCACACTAATTTCTATTTTGTTTACCTTAATTAATATTTATTGGTTAGATAGCGTGGTTGGTATAGGAATTTCTATTTGGATTTGTTATACAGGTGTTACTATTTTTATTGAAAGTTATAACGTTTTAATGGATATTAGTGTAGATGATAAAACTAAAGATTTAATTTTAGATATTGCTCATAGTTTTAAAGAAATAAAAAAAGTGGAAGATATTGTTTCCACTCCTGTTGGTGATAGATATTTGGTATTTTTGACAATTGCTTTAGATGGTAATATGTCTACTTTTGAAAGTCATAATTTGGCTGATAGTTTAGAAAAAAACGTAAATGGTTTAGACAAAATTTACAAGACTGTTGTGCATGTTAATCCATTATAAAATTTGTTTTTCTATTTATCTCTAAAATGTGAAGAATCTTCTTCTAATTCTTCTTTTGTGTCTTCTTTAATTTTTTCAGCCATTTCTTTTGATTCAACTGTACTAATTTTATCATTTTCTATATTGCTTTCTGATGATTTGCTCCTAAAGTTTTTTATTAATCTTTCTCTTACTTCTCTTTCTGTAAGAACATCACTAATATCTTCATCTTGCATTATTTCTTCTACATATTGTTCTATGTCTTCATTTGTAATGTCTTTATGCCCTGTTTGTTCATCTCCATCAATTTCTTCGTAAGTCATTTCTTCTGGCTCACAGCTTGTTTCTTCATGTTCTTTAGCTTCAGCAACACTTTCATCTGTCTGATATATTCCTCCGTAATAGCTATTTGCAGCTTTTCGCACTTCAATATCTGTAGCAAATTGAGTATTTTCATCCCTCATTTGTGTTGTTACTAGGTCATTACTATTAGGACCATATTTTCCAATATTTAATTCAATATGGTCTCCCATGTTTTTGTCTAGTTGTATAATATTGCTTCCAATTCTGTATTCAGATAATACAGCATCTTTTTCCACACTTCCATCTGTATCAATTTGATACTGTTCTTGTGTCGGATTATTTCCTGAAACATTATTTTGTTCTAACTCTGGTATATAGTTTTTTAGTGGCTCAACTTGCCCATCTTTTCCTATTACTACTAAATCATATCTAGTTGTAGATGTTTTCATATTATTTCCATTTCTATCTGTCATTTTTGACATTGCATTAGATTCTATAACACCAATTTTTGTAAATTGATTTGGAACTTTGTTTCCTAACCATTTTCGTAAATTATATTCGTTAGCCCTTTCGTCTAATTTAACTTCCTGTTTTATATTTATATCTTTAGTTGTTATTCTCGAATTTTTTTCTTCTTGTTCTTCTTTGTCTTCTTTTCTTTCATCTTCTATTTCTTTTTCTTCACTTGCTTTAGGTTTTTTTTCTTCTTCTCTTTCCAAATCCATTTCTACAATATTTTTTACATTATCTTTGTTAATTCCTAATTCTTGCAAATATTTATCAATTTCTTCTTGAATTTTTCCTTCTTTTTGTATATCTTTTAAACTTAATTCATCTATTTGCTCTTTTACTGTTTGCACAATTTGTTGCAATTCTTCTTTACTTTGGGCACTTAATTCATTTTCAATAGTATTATTTTTTTCTAAATCAATTGCGAAAAATTTGTTGTCTTTCATGCTATCTACATCATATATTCCGATTAACAAATCTCCTAAATAGTATTGATATAAATTGTTTTCACTTTTCCTAATTGTTACTTCTACATACTTATTATTTTTTAAATTGATTTTCATAACATCCTTCTCACTTTCTATTTATTGAAATTCCGCTATTAAATCATAGTCCATTACTTTAGTAATTTTACAATTTGTAAATTTGTGCAACATTTTTTTCTTTTCTGGCTCTTTATTTTTTATATACACTAAGCCGTCTATTTCTGGCGCGTTCTGCATGGTTCTTCCTATATAATATTTTCCATCAAAAGATATATCTTCTACTAAAACTTCGAATTGTTTATTTTGATTTTTTGATAAATTTTCTTTTGATATTATTTGCTGTGCCTGCATTATTTTATTATATCTTGATTTTTTTGTGTTACCGTGAATTTGATTTGGTAGCTTTTCTGCTGGAGTTCCATCTTCTTTTGAATACATAAAAGTTCCTAATTTATCAAATTTGGTTTCTTTTACGAACTCTAGTAATTCGTTAAATTGTTCTTGTGTTTCGCCTGGAAATCCTACAATAAGGCTTGTTCTTAGTGTTACTTCTGGTATTTTATTTCTAATTTTACTAAGTAGCTGTTGTATTTGTTCTTTTGATGTCTTTCTATTCATCTTTTTTAAAATAACATTATTAATATGTTGTATAGGTATATCAAAATATTTAGCTATCTTTGGATTTTTTGCTACTTCATTTATTAATTCATCTGTAATTCCTTCTGGATATGAATATAAAAATCTAACCCAATGGATTCCTTCAATTTTACTAACATCTTTTAATAATTCTGCTAATTTACTTTCTTTATAAATATCAACTCCATATTTGGTAGTATCTTGTGCTATTAAAATTAATTCTTTTATTCCTTTTTGGGCTAGTTGCTTAGCTTCTTGCAAAATATCTTCTTTTTTTCTACTAACAAATGGTCCTCTAATATATGGAATTGCACAATAAGTACATTTGTTACTACATCCTTCTCCTATTTTTAAATAAGCATAATCTTTCCCTGTAGTAATTGTTCTTTCTATAAATTCTTCTTGTGTTAACATAGGCATTTTAGGAATATCTGAAATTTTTTTGCTTGTTTTTTTCTTATTTCTAGTTACAATCCCTCTATTTATTAAGTCTTCTATTTTTTCCCATAAAGTATCATATTCTTCTAGTTTTATAAATAAATCTACTTCTGGTAAAGCTTTTACTAAATCTTCATAATATCTCTGCACCAAACATCCCATTACAATTAGATATTTGCACTGCTTTTCTTTATATTTTGCCATTTCCAATATTGTATTAATGGCTTCTTCTTTAGCTGAATCTATAAAACCACAAGTATTTATAACTATTACTTCTGCTTTTTCTTCATCATTTACAATTTCATGTTTATGCTTTTTAAATAGTCCAATTGTTGCTTCTGTGTCTATTAAATTTTTACTGCATCCTAAATGAACAAATCCTACTTTCATTAAATACTCCTTTTAATCTTTGTGACTACAAATATGCTTTCTAGTTAATTCCATTAAATCTAATTTTGTAAAACCTTCTACTTGAGTTTTGCTCCTATCTTTTTTTAATTCTTTTTGTAATATATTTTGAATTTTTTTCTTGTTTTCTTCATCTTTCATATCAATATAATCTATAATAATTATTCCACCTATATCTCTTAAACGTAACTGTTTTGCAATTTCAATAGTTGCTTCATTATTTACTCTATAAACAGTTTGTTCTAAGTTTTTACTGCCAGTATATTTCCCTGTATTAACATCAATTGCTGTTAGAGCTTCTGTTTTATCTATAGTTATAAAGCCCCCACATTTAAGCCAAATTTTTCGATTTTCCCTTTTAGCTATTTGTTTGTCTAAATCATATATATCAAATAGGTTTTCTTGATTTTTTTCTTCAATTTTTATATTACTATATTCTTTGTTGTCATTCTTTAACATTTCTAACTCTTTTTTAATTTTCTTATCATTAATTGTGATTTTTTCAATTGATTTATCTGCTAAATCAATTAACATCTTTTCAATAATATCTTCACTTTTATATAATAATTGTGGCTTTTTTAATTGAGGATTAATACTAGTTTGAATAATGTCATTCCACTTTTTTTCTACTTTTTTTATATCTTCAATAATTTCTTTATCTTTGTTTTGAGCAGAAGTTCTTATAATTGCTCCATTACCATCACTTAAATTTTCTTTAACTAACTTAAGTAATCTTTTTTGCTCTTCTTTGTTTTCAATTTTTTGGGAAATTGTTATAATATCTGTGTTTGGAAGTAATGCTATATATTTACTTGGTAAATTAATATGTGTTGAAACTCTTGCTCCTTTATTTTCATTGCTATCTTTCTTTACTTGCACTAGCAATTTTTGGTTGGGCTTTACTATTTTGTTAATGTCTACAATTTCTGTAGGTTTTTGTTTAGTTTCATCTATTTTAGGCAAAATATCTTTTAAATGAATAAAACTATTTTTTTCCGTACCAATATCTACAAAAGCTGATTGCATACCATTTATTATATCTTTTACAATTCCAATATAGATATTTCCTTCTTTTTTAGCTGTTTCATCATTTTCTTCATAATATTCTATTAATTTTCCATTTTCAACTAATGCAATTTGTTTTATATTATTATTTACTTGTATTATTATTTCTGTCATTTTGTTTCCTTTCTATTGCCAAAAGGAATGGCCTTTTTTGGCAATCTCCTCTAATTAAATTTATTCATTGCTATATCAATTCCACTTTTTATTATTTCAATAACAGCTTCCTTGGCTAAATCTGTTCCTTTATCTAGTTTTTCTTTATCTTCTTCTGGTACAGCTCCTATTACATACTCAATTAAATCTTCTACTTCTTTTGGCTTTCCAATTCCAACACGAACTCGTTTAAAATTCTGTGTGTTTAGTTCATGTACAACAGATTTCATACCATTATGTGTTCCTGGTCCACCGGTTTTTCCTGATTTTTATAATTCCTGGCTCTATGTCTATGTCATCATAAATAATTATTATTTGTTCCATTTCTATTTTATAAAATTGAACTATTTCTTTAATACTTTCTCCACTTAAATTCATATATGTTTGTGGTTTTAGCAAAATTACTTTTTCTCTTTCTATAATACCACTACCATATAGTCCTTTAAATTTATTTTTATTAACTTCTATTTCATATTGTTTTGCTAATTTGTTTATTGTGTTAAATCCCATGTTATGCCTAGTGTTGCTGTAATCTGCTTCTGGATTTCCTAGCCCTACTATTAAATACATTATTTATCTTCCTACTTTCTTTTGCTTTTGAACTGTTTTATATTTTAACCTTTTTTTGACATTTTTTCAAGTTTTTCTTTGAATTTTTCGACAAAAAATACCATTTAAAATTAATTATTTATTTGTTAGGTTGAAACTTAAATAATTTGAATAATACAAAAAAAGCACCTTTTTAGTGCTTTTTTAACCTTTATCAATTATTCCTATCTTATTCTGCTGATTCCTCTGTTTCGGGAGCTTCATAAGCTTCTAAAATAGCTTTTTGAATCTTCTCTCTTGTTTCAGCATTGATTGGATGAGCTATATCTTTGAATTCTCCGTTTGGAGTTTTTCTACTTGGCATAGCTATGAATAATCCATTTTGGCTTTCGATAACTTTAATGTCATGTACAGCAAATTCGTTATCGAATGTTACAGAAGCAACAGCTTTCATTCTGTTTTCTGAATTTACTTTTCTTAGACGTACATCTGTAATTTGCATTGTAAGTGCACCTACCTTCCTTAAGTTTTATATTATTTTGTACATATATTTATATATTATGTACATTAATATTATTCTTCATAAAAAAACTTTTTCCTCCTTTTTTTTACAAAAAAATTAAATTTTATCTTTTGTATCATTTTTGCTTTTATTACATATAATAATAGGACATATTTTTTATAAAAAGTATTGAATTTTTGTACATATAATTGTATAATCTAGCTGTTGAAATTATGTGTGCTTAGTTTAGAGATAGGAGTGTTTATAAATGCCAAATATTGAGCGACTAAAAAAGTATAATAATATACATATGATTGGAATTGGTGGAGTTAGCATGAGTGGTATTGCTGCTATTTTGAATAATTGGGGTTTTACTGTTACTGGTTCTGATACTTCTGATTCTGAAAATATTCAAATTTTAATAAAAAAAGGTATTAAAGTTGTTATTGGACATTGTTTAGATGATGTTGCTAATTCTGATGTTGTAGTATATTCTGCTGCTATTAAAGAAGATGACCCTGAAATGCTAGAGGCTAAAAGGTTTAATATTCCTACTATTGAAAGAGCAGATTTTCTTGGAGAATTAACTCGTTGCTATAATGATACTATTTGCATTTCTGGCACTCATGGCAAAACTACGACTACTTCTATGGTTGCTCTTTGCTTTCTAGAGGCTTTGGAAGATCCTAGTATTCAAGTTGGTGCTTATTTAAAACAACTTAATGGAAATTATAAAGTTGGAAGTAGTGATCATTTTATTATTGAAGCTTGCGAATATGTTGAAAGTTTTTTAAAATTTAGTCCTAAGGCTGAAATTATTTTAAATATTGATAATGATCATTTAGATTATTTTAAAAATCTTGATAATATTAAAAAAGCTTTTATTAAATATGTTAAACTTTTGCCAGATGATGGTATTTTAATTTTAAATGCTGATGATACTAATTGTTTAGATTTGGCTTCTTACACAAATGCAAGTTGTATTACTTATGGAATCAATAATGATAATGCTGATTTTACAGCTAAAAATATTGTTTTTGATGATGACGGTTTTGCTTCATTTGATGTTTATTATAAAAATAATTTTTTTGACAATATTAAACTTTCAATTCCTGGTAAACATAATGTTTTAAATGCTTTGTCATGCATTGCATTATGCAACAAATATAATATTGAAAAAACTGCCATTAATAATGCTTTACGCAAATTCACTGGTGCACACAGAAGATTTGAATGGAAAGGAAAATTAGATAATAAAGTTAGCATATATGACGATTATGCACACCATCCAACAGAAATTGTTGCTACTGCAAAGGCACTTGCTAATAAAAAGTTCAACAGTTCTTGGGTTGTATTCCAACCACATACTTATAGCCGTACTAAAAATTTGTTAGATGATTTTGCTAAGGCTTTGTTAAATTTTGATAATGTTATTGTTTTAGATATTTATGCTGCTAGAGAAAAAAATACTTATGATATTAGTTCTAAAGATTTAGTTAAAAAGTTAATTTCTATTGGTAAAGATGCTAAATATATACCAGATTTTAATGAGTGTGTTAGTTATTTAAAAATTAATGTTAAAGAAAATGATGTTATTATTACACTTGGTGCTGGTACTGTTACAGAAATAGGACCTATGTTGTTGCAATAAAATAGGTCCTATTGTATTTCTTTGGCTTGTTTTAACATAATATCACCAAAAACCGCATATCCTTCTTGTGGATTATTAACTAATACATGTGTAACTGCACCTATAAATTTTCCATTTTGAATAATTGGTGAACCTGACATACCTTGTATTATACCACCAGTTTTATCTATAAGCCTTTGGTCTGTTACTTTTATTTGCATACTTTTGTTATCGTAATTATTTTCTTTATATATTTTTTGAATTTCAATTTCATATTCTTCTACTTTTTGATTATCTAAACTGCATAATATAGTAGCTTTTCCTAATTGAATTTCATCTCGCAAGGCTACTTCCATTTCTTTTGATTGGTCAATATTTAAACTAGATAAATTTTCTACTGTTCCATAAATACCAAATTTACTATTTTTATATATTTTTCCTATATTTTTTTGATTTTCTACTGTACCTTGTATTTTTCCTGGATTACCACTTTCACCTTTAGTAACATTTAATATTCTGGTTGTAACAAATTCTCCAGATGCAATGTTTATAAGTTCTTCTGTGTCAATATCTGTAATGCCATGTCCTAAGGCTCCAAATGTTTTAGTTGATGGCTCATAAAATGATACTGTTCCAACACCTGCTACACTATCTCTTACCCATAAGCCTAATTTGTATTCATTATTTGCTGTTTTTACTGGTTCAATACTACATTCTTTAGTGTGCTCAGACTGAATATACTTTACTTTAACAGCTTGTCCTTCTGCTTTATTAACTGTTTCTATTAATTCTTGTGTTGAATTAATTTGCGTATCATTAATTTGTGTAATCGTATCGCCTTCTTTGATACCACTATTTTCATAAGGTCTATATTTTTTATTATCTACCCCTTCTATTTCTGACATTCCTACTACTAAAACACCACTTGTATATAGTTTAACACCTGCTATATTTCCAACTGGAATTACTTTTGTTTTTGGAAGAATATCAACATCTATATCTTTTAATATGATATTGTTAAATAAACTTACCTGTATAGTGGCTTGCCCTGGTTTTTGACTTATAGTTTGATTGTTTGATGCAGTTTCTATAGTTTCTGAATTTGCTTTTATGTTAATACCTAATAATGTCTTCATTGTTATATTTTCTCCTTCGAAAATAACTAGTTTATTTGGTATGTTTTGAAGCATTAAGGTATATGCATAAATTATTATTAAAAAAAATACTAATAATAGCTTTTTAATTGTTTTTTTCATAAAAACTCCTTAATTTTTGCTATTATTAGTATTAACTTTTAA
>CAZASP010000023.1:0-14923 GCA_964487865.1 uncultured Clostridium sp.
TCCTTTTTAAAGTTTGTAAAACAATATTTATTTAATTTCATATATATATTGATTTTTTTCTTTATCTTCATATTTTGGTTCTAGTTTAAAACTTTTCTTTATGTCATCTGAAATTTCTGAATTAATATAATAATATTTGACCCCTAGATCTTTCAAGTTTTTATATGTTAAGTGTGCCTCATAGGCATCTGTACTTGCTAATTTAAATTCTGTTTTATCATCTAAAACAACATTTATATGTGCATATCTGTTATATACTTCATCATATTTCTTTTCAGGATCTATTTTGTTTAGCCATTCAAAATTTGGATACATATTAACCCCACTTATACTTGTTACTCCATTTGCAATCAAGTATTGCCCTGTAGCATTGTTTCCTATCCATATTGCGTCTTTATCTTCTTCCCTTATTTTTTGAATTTCTTGTGCAATCTCTGTATCATATAATAAACTAACTCCTTTTACAACAGGATTAACTGTAATTCCTGCAATAATTGATACAATACACATTGTATAGCACCATGCATCTTTGTTTGCTCTTAAGAAAAAATATGTCATAAAAAATATCATAACTGCTACAATTTCCTTTTTAAATGGTGTGAAAAATTCAGAATAGTTTAAACATTTAATACCGATATATGCAACAATTATACTAATTAAAGATATAGCAATAGCTTTTGAGGTTTCTATTTTTTTGCCTTCTCCATCATCTACACTTTTCATTATCATTAGAGCAAGCATTGCTCCTATTAATGCTAAAACAATATTTGTTCTTCTGCCTGGTGAGAAATATAGAAGTGTTATTTTTGATAAAAATCCTGGAAAACCAATATACTCCCATACTATAAATATAATAAAAAGTATTACTAAAGCTAATATTAATCCTCTTTCTTTATTCTTCTTATCCTTTACTATTCTCTTTAAATTCGCAAACAACATTACTATTAGTCCAATAAACGGATATATATATGTACTTGCCTCTGATGAATTTATATTTTCACTTGTATATGGTAAAAAAATGTTTACTAAGTATGAAAATAAATCTTGAACTGTACAATCTCCTCCATTTACTTGTCTTTGACCAGGATATACAGTATGCAATATTTTATATATACCATCCCACGCCAATAATACAAACCTTGCTATTATTCCTAAACAAAATAAAATCGTAGCACCCATAATCACATAGTCTTTTACCTTTAATTCTTTTCTATGTTTAATAAAGTCATTAATAATAAATATGGCCATTAAAAAGCCAAATGGAACTATATACGCAGGATAAATTGTAAAAACGAATGCTGGTAAGCAAACTATCATTCCCAAACCTATTAACAATTTTTTCCATAGTTTCCAATCTAAATGTTCCATATAATAACTAAACATCACTATAACAGCTGCTCCAAATATGTATGCTTCCGTAACTGATGTACTCATCCACCAAAGCATTGCTGGAGCTAACCCCAGCATCAAGCCACCAACTAAACCAAGTAGCTTATCTCTATTAGTTATTTTCAGAGCTAATTCTATTGACACCATAATTAATGCTATATATTTTAATGCCCAATAAAACGAATATCCTCTTTCTGCATCAAACAGTAAAAATCCCCAAGTAAACGGTCTTGAAATTGTAACTATATCTTCCACAATTGCAGGTGTCATTAGCATATTTATATTTCCTTGGCCAATATTTTCGTTATATATTTTGTATCCATCTTTTCTATTTGCCTGTGCAAGCATTATAGGTGTTTGAACTAGCCATTCGTCAGCACGTATGCTTCTAGAATATCCAACAACCGTATTTTTTAGTTCTGTTTCACCGATATAAGGCTTCCATTCATCTAATGACGAAAAATTTATTTTCCCAACTACTAATATAACAAGTAAAAACAATGCTATAATATATCTTTTGTCAATTACAAATTCTAATACCTTTTTTACTTTATCCTTATATTTTTTTATTATTTTATATATAATAACTAATAAGTATACTCCATATATAAAACTGATTCTAATAAATGTAGCTTTTTCAATGACTATCTTTCCAAACATAAATAATTCGATAAAAATTGGTAATAGTATTAATAAAGTTATTATAAATATCCTGTTTTTAGTAAAATATTTCATTTAACTATCCTCTCTTTTTGTTATTATATTTTTACTATACGAATAATTATATCATATACTATATAGCAATACAACAGTTCATTTTTCTATAAAATCTTATGATAATTTATTTTCGGTACATCTACATCCAATCTGTAATTTGCATTATAATAAGGGTCCCCTTTATTAATAACTCTCTCCCATCTTTTTACAAATACCCTATATTCCTTTTCAAATCTTTTTTGTTTTTCTGGTGTTTCTACATCTTCACCTCTTGATTTAGACTCATAGTGGTATGCTTCTGCGAATGGGTTGTATACTATTAAATATTTAGCAGTTCTTACTTTTAAACAAAAATCTACATCATTAAATGCAACAGCTAGTTTTTCATCAAAGCCAAGCATGTCAATAAATAATTGTTTTCTTACCATAAAACACGCAGCTGTTACAGCACTCAAATTTTGAACTATATTAATATAATCATTTGCACTAAAATCTTTTTCTTCTACTTCGTGATATCTATGCCCTGCTAATCCTCTTGTTCCAATCGTAACTCCTGCATGTTGTATGCTTCTATCTGGAAAATATAATTTAATTCCGCAAATTCCTACATCTGGTCTTTGAGCATACATTAACATTTCTTCTATCCAGTTATTAGTAATAATTTCAATGTCATTATTTAATAAAATAATATATTCTCCTCTTGCTTTTTCAACTCCATAATTAATAATTGCTGAATAATTAAAATAATCAATTTTAAAAGTTTCTACTCTAATTTTTGAATCTTCTTTTTGTATCTGTTCATAATATTCAAAAGTTTCTTTTTTTTCACTATTATTTTCTACAATTATTATTTCATAGTTTGTATATGTAGATTTTTTTACTGATTCTATTAATTTTTTCAAATCGTCTACAAGATCTTTATTTGGTATTACCAAAGATACAAGTGGATTACCTTTTATTTTATAATTAATTTTATATTGACCTTTATATTTTCCATCCTGAACACTTTCGTATTCTAGCCCCACTCTATTTAAATGTTTTTTTATGATTTCTTTTTCATCTTCCATGTCAACTTTTTTGTTTTCGGTCAATTCTTCAAATAAAATTTTTTGTATATGTTCTATTTTTCTTGTTCTTTCACTAATTTGTAATATTATATCATAAATATAATTCTTATTTACACTTTCTATAATTTCTTTGTTAGCTTTTAAGAAATTTGTTTTCACCGCAATTAAATTTCCTATATAATTTTCTGAAAGTATAGTATCTCTTGAAAAACCTGGTTTAAAATTAGGATTACATCTTTTACCTCCAATTAGTTTGTCATTGTCAGAATAAATTAATATGCTGTCTCTTCCTTCTATTGATTTTACCATTTCATATAATGTAAATGGATAAAGTACAATATCATTTCCTATAAATATTAAATAATCACTATCTGCATTTTCAACAATTTCTGTTATATTGTTATCTTTTAAATCTATTATTTCAAATTCTTTATATGTTTGGCTTTCTATGCTTTCTTCCAATTCTTTATTTTTTTGATTGCATACCAAAGTAAATTTTAAATTTTGGCAAGATACATATTTTTTCTGTTCCTCTAGTTGGTCTTCGTTTGGTTCATTGTTATCTCTCCACTCAGCATATTCATCTAAAACCGCTTTGCCATATTTTATTTTATTAATACTTGCCTTAATTCCTTTTTTTATTCCATAATCTTTAATATATCTTAGAGCACATTTTAAGTTTTCTAAGTTTATTACACTCATTTTGGTTCTACCTCTTTCTTCTTTTTGCTTTCTATTTTTTTAGTCCTACTTTACTAGCATATTTCTTAATACTCTTTTTACTCGTCTTAAGAATCTATAAATTGCTCCGTGATTATCAACATATACTTTTTGTTGTTCTACTTCTTTTTGCCCTATTTCTATTGCTTCCTTTGATGGAGTAAATGGTTTTTTATTATATAAAGCTTTTATTTCTGGTGCATTATTGTAATCTGTCTCTAGCATATCTTTTACAGCTTTTGTAAATTGCTCAAAACCTTTTTTTAGTGGGTAATCTTTCATAAATGCTTGTCCAAATTCAGACATCTTTTTTCTTTCTTCTGGATGATCTAATAAATCTACAATTGCACTTGCTATTGCCTCTGGTGTTGGTTCTGCTAATAACACTCCTCCATCTGGCATATCATAAATATTGTTTTCTTTATATAGTTCTACAACTGGTAGTCCTGCTGCCATCATTTCAAATGGTATTCTAGATGGATTAGAAGCACTCATACATACTCCTACTTTACATCTATTATATAATTCATTGCATTTCTCTACTGGGATAATATGCAGATTTTCACATTCAAAATCAAAACTAGCTTCAATATTAGAACCATACAAATATATTTTTACATCTGGTCTCATTGCTTTTACTAATTTTAATGCTTTTAATCCAATAAAATCGCATCTTCTTGGTTTTTCTGGTTGATATACAAAACAAATTGCATTTTCTTTTTTTATATCTTTTAATGGCTTATATACTTTTGTATCTGCACCAAAGTCAAAATATTCTGCTGAACTTTCAAATTCTTCTTTCATCTTATGAGCTAACCATTTTCCAATAGTAACTGGCATAAAATTATATCTATAAGAATTTTCTGTAATTATATATTGATCCCCCATTGGAAAAAACCATGGTTCAAAATCTTGTATAAAGTATGCTTTCTTTTTTGCTGGTAATTTTCTAACAAAATCAATTGTTTGCCATCCAGTTGCAAACATCAAGTCATATTCTTTTTGTAAATTAAATCCTACATAAACTCCTGCTGTACATGGCTCATACCATTCATTTATTTTGTTTTTTACCATTTGAGGAGTTGATACTCCATCTTCTTCTACAAATATATCACATTCATATCCCGCTCTAATTAAGGCATTAACATTTTGTATAATTGTTCTGTGTCCACCAGAACCCTTCCCTGGATGTGGCATTACCCATGCAATTTTCGTTTTTCCTGTATCTAATGATGGGTTCATTTCACGCATTAAAGCCCTTCTTTGTTCTTGCTTATCTTTTATTTCTTGTGGCAAATCATATAAATTTGAAATTTCGTTTTGAAGTCTACAGATTTCCTTATATTCTATTTCTGCTTTTATATCTGTACAAACTGAACTTCCATGTTTCCTATAATAATTAAGTGGTTTACAATTCCAGCTTATTTTTCCTTCTCTTAGTACATTATAGTATATGTACCAATCTCCTGCAACTTTAAAGTTTCCTGCTTCTTCAAATATTCTAGAATAATCCTTTTTCTTCCATATTACACTTGAAACATTTAAAATTGTGTTGGTAACACTTAGGTGGTTTATATTTTCTTCCTTTCCTGTGCAAATATATGAATCTTCCCACTCGCCAGTTCTACACATATCATATAAGTCATCTGAGCTTTCCCTTATTAAATTATTTTCCCCATCTATTCTTGCTGATTCACAATAGGACAAAACCATTTCAGGATCATCAAAAGGTTTAATTAATTCTTCTATAAAATTATTTTCTGCACTATCATCTGCTTCTGCAATCCAAATATAATCACCTGTTGCTAAATCAAAACCCTTTTTCCATTGTTTAAACACACATCCTCCACTATTTTTTTCATTAACAATGAATTGTACTTTTATTTCTGGATAGTCTTTTTTTATTTCTTCTATTTTTTTGTTTATTATTTCCACACTGTTATCAGTTGAACAATCATCTAATATAATTAATTCATAAATTGGATAAGTTTGCATTAAAATAGAATCAATTCTTTCAATAATGTAACCTTCATAATTATAATTTGGAATAATTACACTAACTTTTTTAGGATTTTCTATTTTAATTTTTTCCTTTCGCTTTTTATAGATATTAATTTTTTTGTTCATTATTTCCTCCTATGAACTTTTTAATTTTTCTTTTTACTCTTCTTGTGAAAGTATTGTTTAATTCTTCATTTTGTTTTCTTAAAACTTCATTCTCTGCTTTTAGATTATGAATTGCCGCTATTTGTGCTTTGCTTCTTATATTCAAATTAATTACTTCTTGTTTTGTTTTATCAATATCAAAAAAGTGATTTTCACTATAAAAATTCCACATATTTAAATCTCTTATTTCTTCTTGTAATTTATCATCTAATTTTTTAAATAATGTTATATATTGTGTCAAATTATACTCTTCTAATAAATCTTCTATTTTTAAAAATCTTCTCAAGGATATTGTATATAAAATAGAACGATATAATATATATTCATATGGTAAGTTTTCTTCTTTCCATTCTTGGTCGAAAAATAAAAAATTGTCTTCTACAAAAAAGCAATTTTTAAATGTCATATCCCAAAGTCCATTTTTCAAAAAATGTAACCCTTCAATTATTTTCTTATTTTCTATTTCTATTTCATATTTAGCAAATACCGTTTTTTCATAATCTGTCTCTTTGTATGAATTTTTACTAATAATTTTAATATAATTTTCAAGTATCTTATTAAATTCTTCTTGGTTACCTTCTTCTAATTTTTTAGTCAAAACATTGTTTAATAAACATTCTTGTTTTATATATTTGCTTTTTATTACTTGATTTTCAATATAATCTACTGTTTCAATTCCATTTTCTTGCAAAATTTTTATATTATTTTTTATATTTTCATAATGCTTTTCAGATTTATTTTCAATTGCTTGCTTTTCTACATATGTATCTGCTATTTTTGTAATTAGTTGATATTCTGGTTTTCTTAAATTATTATAAGAAATATATTTAAATTTTCCTTCACAATTACCTTTTGACATTTCCACTAAAAATGAATTTGCAAAAAACGTAAACATATCTTTATCTGTTTTTAGAATTTCACGGAACACGTCAATTTCATTCATTATAATGTCTGAATTTTCTAAATAATATGGATAATATTTATCTATATTTGTGTATTTTGGCAATTGTCTATCTGAAAAGATTACATTTGGAATGCGATAATCTGGTAGTGGGTAATAAAAATTAATGTTATATCCTAGTTCCTTTAATTTTCTTTCTAATCTTGTTTTTGTAAAGGTTTCAATCTTTTCTGGTTGATTATTATATCCAATTAGACTCTCAAATTTTTTATGCAAGATATTTTCAGGGTTTCCAGCAAAAAATCTTAGTCCAAATTTATTGTCAACAGCAAGTAGTATTTTACCATTTGGTTTTAAGTTTTTTTCTATTTTTTTTATAATATCCTCTAATTTCAGATTACTCCCTGCAATTTCAGTTATATTTTCCATTGTTCCAATTAAAGTAATTATATCATACTTTTCTTCTAATAATAAGTTGTTTAGTTTTGAATTTAGTATTTTTAAATTTTCTATTTTAGAAAAATTTAAAAATTTTTCTTCTTCCGGTTCAACTACTGTTACTTGCTTGCATTTTTTACAAAACATTTTAGTTAATTCTTCTGAACTTGCACCAATTTGCAAAATGGCATCTTCTGCTTTAAAAGGATACCAATTTAAAATATTTTGGCTTTGATGAATTTGCAATGCTTTTTCCCCCTTTTTTACTTACTTTTAATTAAGTTTAGTTTATTTTGCTGTTTTTGATAATCTAATTCTAAAGTCCCTAATAATATCATGTATTTATTTGGTTTTACTTCTTAAATCTCTTAATGGTTTGGTTATTTTCCAAGATTTAGAATTTGCCATGTTGTTTAATTCTTCTTTCAATTTTTGATTTTCTTTCATTAATTGTTTTTCTAATTCTGTATTTTCGCTTGTTCCTTTTATTTTATAGTGATTTTTATAAAATGTTTTTGTGATTTCATCTATTTTTATTAAGTCTTGTTTTTCTAAATCTATAGATGTTAATATTTCTTTTGCAGATGCCTCAACAAAGAATGAATTAGCAAAAAAATCAAATTTATTGTTCTTTATTATATCCAAATATGCTTGTTTTTCATCATACATAACATAAACATTTTCTTCTGACAAATATGGCATATAATTATTTATGTTCTCTTCGTTAGGTAAATAGTCATCTGAAAATATAATATTAGGTAGTTTATAGTCTGGCATTGGGTAATAAAATTTGGTGTAATTAAATTCCGCTTCCTTTAAAATATTTTTCAACTTTTCTTTTCCAAAAGTTCTAATTCCTTTTTTATTTTCATATCCAGTAATTCCATCAAAAGCCTTACCTGTATGGTCCTCCCATGCTCCACTAAAATATTTCATCCCATATTGGTTCTCTATTGCAATTAACAGTTTACCATCCTCCTTCAATAATTTTTTTATTTGCATTAAAAAATTATGAAATGGATTTTCTGTATTTGTATATAATGGAGCATATTCTAAAACTCCAATTAGCGTAATATAATCAAATTTCTTGTAAAATTTTATATCATTAAAATTACCCACAATAAGTTCTAGGTTCTCTTTGTTTTTACATCTCTTTTCAATAGCCAAAGCACGTTGCTTTGATAATTCTACAGAAGTTACTTGTTTTGCTTTTTCACACAATATATTTGTTATTGCTCCCATACCTGCACCTATTTCTAATATTTCGCTATTTTCTTTAAATGGATACCATTTTAATATATTTTTTCGTATTGGTGTAATATGATAAAAAATTGGCCATCTTATATCTTTCTTAAATATTTCCTTATATCCTTCTTCTCCGTATTCATCCAAATATGCAATAACATCTTTTTCAGTTTCACCATCACAATAGGTATCTTCGCCTGTATAAAAATCATAATTAATTTTCATCTTTATAATAATTCCCCCCGCTTTGCTACATTAGAGAAAGACTCAAACTTGTATGAAAAATTTTCAAGTTTTTCTCCTAACTACTTTTGATTAGTTTTACTTACATTTATTTCTGATTTTAAATCAATTATTCCTAAACAATCTCTATAAGCTATGATTTCTAAAAATAGTGCATCATATTTTCTATCAAATACTTCTAAATCTCCATTTTCATTCATTCTTGTACAACCAAATGAAAGTGTATATCTTTCAGGAGCTAGTGGGAAAGATTGTTTAAATTGAACTACAACTGTATCTCCTTTTACATAAGCTCCTGTTAACATTTTATATGCTCTTGTATTAACTCCTCCTAATTCTAATCCTTTAAAGTCTTTTATTGATAATGCAAAAATAGGCTCATCTATTGCTTTATTAAATTTTACTTTCATCTTTACTGTATATTCATCTTGATTGTTTACTGTTGTTGCATACTCTCCATCTTCATCAAAAATGCCATAATCTACTATTTCTGCTCTACCATTACCATATGTTAGCATATCTGGATTTTGAGAAAAATTTTTCTTCCAATTTTTTTCATTATCTTTATGAGTATCAATATTTGTATTTCTTTCTTTTGGCTCTTTTTTCTCTTTTTGGTTTGGTGTTTCATCGTCAATTTTTGCAATCATCCTCTTATATTTATCTACTCCAGTTTTTACGTCTCCGTCAAAAATTTTGCTACCTTCAGAAATAATTATTGCCCTACTACAATTTCTAATAATATCTGCTACACTATGTGTTACAAACAATATTGTTTTTCCTTCTTTTTTAAATTGTTCGAATTTTTTAAAACATTTAAGTTGGAATGCCATATCTCCTACTGATAATACTTCGTCTACAATTAAAATGTCTGGATCTACGTTAATTGCGCATGCAAATGCAAGTCTTGCAAACATTCCAGAAGAATATGTTTTTACTGGTTGATTTATATGTTCTCCAATATCTGCAAATTCTATAATTTCCTTTTCCTTGCCTTTTATTTGTTCATTTGTTAATCCCATAACTTGTCCATGTTGATATATATTTTGTATTCCTGTTAATTCTGGATTAAATGCTGTACCTAACTCTAATAGTGAACTTATCTTTCCTTTAGTTTCTATTGTTCCTGAAGTAGGTGTAACAACCCCTGTTATCATTTTTAACAAAGTAGATTTTCCAGCACCATTTTTTCCTAGTATTCCTAATACTTCACCTTTTCTTACTTCCAAATTTAAATCTTTCATCGCTAAAAACATTCCATGTCTTTGTACAGAGGGAAAAAATGTTTCTAAAATTCTATCTCTTTTTCTTGCAAACATTTTATATCCTTTGCAAAGATTAGTTATTTTTAATACTACTTCTTCATCATTTTTTTCTTGCTTTTTTTCACTCATTACTATTACTCTGTCCTCCCTATCTTTTTCCTAACATTTTTAAACACATATACCTTATTTTAAATAAGATTCTACCTATAGCAGGTAAATTCATAATACAAAAATTTTCTAAGTAATATATAAGTGTTTCACTTTTATATAATTCATGAAATACATTCCATCCTCGAAAATTAAAATTTTTCTTATTTTCTAACATTTTGAAATATTCATATGCTTTTGTATTTAGTTTTTGTATATCTTCTGGAAATTTTTCGTTGTTTTCTACATATGTTCCAAAAACTCCCAATTTTACTTCTAAAAAAAGATTTCTAACTTGATCCAATTTTGTAAATTTATGCGAAATTTTCTCGGTTCCTATTTGATTATCTCCATGTTGTCTATATTTAATATATTTTTCTGGCATATATGCCATTTTCCCTTTCAATGATACTATTAACGCCATCCAATGGTCATGAGCCACATATTTTGATTTGTTTGGTATTGGTAAAATCGCTTTTATGAATTTTTTCTTTGATAATATTGTGCAACCTGTTACACAATTATATAAATAGTTTAATTTATAACTGTTAATTTCTTTTTTTATTTTTCTGTTTAATAACATAAAATCTCCAAACGATGGATAAATTGTGTTGAGGTTTTTATCTACAACTTCTAGGTCTCCAAATACCATATCTGCATTATTTTCTCTTAATGTTTGTACTGATTTTTCTACTTTTTCAGGTAACCATACATCATCTTGATCTGATAACATATACAAATCATTTTTTACTTGTTTTAGTAAATATTCAAAGTTTTGTATATAGCCTAAATTCTTTTCTTGCAAATGAATTTCTACTCTTTTATTTTTGTCGTATTGTTTTAATATTTTTCTTGTACCATCTTTGGAACAGTCATCTGATATTACTAGTCTTATATTTTTATAAGTTTGATTTAATATGCTATCTATTTGTTCTTTTAGATATTTTTCTCCATTATATGTTGCTAACAAAATATCTACTTGTTCTTCCATTGATTAGTCCTTTCCTTTCAACGTTACTAATTAATAATTAGATGATAAAAATGCTTATATATTATTTACAATACATCTGCAAAATCTTTTTTACTCTTTTTAAATATATAATTTCCCCATATAAATAGAAAAATTGTGATTATCCAAAATAATAATGTATATAGCCCATGCCCTGCTGTTATTATTCTTTCATCCATAAAACATTCTCTAAAAGATGTAACTAAATATGTAAACGGCATACATTTCATTAGTCTTAAAATTGTAGGGTGTCCTGCTATCATATTCAAATTCCAAATAACTGGCGTAAACCACATAAGTAATTGCATAGCTATTCCTAAGAAATTTCCAAAATCTGGTACGAGTGTAGCTATTGCAGATGTTAATCTTGTTATTGCTATTATAAATGCAAATACTGATATTATTGTATATATTAGTTTTAATATGTTTGGTGTAAACCCATATATTACACATACAACTGTTGCTATAAGGAATAAAAATATAGCAACAAATGAGTTTGCAAGTATAGATATTAAAGGTATAATATCAACTGGGAATACTACTTTTTTTACTAAATAACTATATGCCCTTATAGAGCCACTTGCACCTAAAATACAATCATTTATTGTCATCCACATTGACATTCCTGGTAAAAACCATATTACAAATGGTGAACCATCTGGTCCTTGTTGCTTAAATATATATTGAAATACTATTACATATGTAATCATAAATACAAATGGTTGTAAGAATCCCCATAAGCTTCCTAGACTAGTACTTGCAAATCTATTTCTAAAATCATTTTTTCCTAATTGCCAAATTAGTTTTCTGTTTTTTATTGCTGTTTTTATAAATTCCATAAACTTTATCTCCTTTAATTTTATCTACATTTATACTCGGTATATTTTATATATAAATCAATGTTTTGTCAACATATTATATCCTTCTACGTTCATTATCTTTACTTATTTTTTATAAACGATATTGTATATAGCCTATAATAGGAAAATGAAATATTATGATTTCTTTTATCATCTTTTTTAACAAGTTTTTGTCATATAAAAATTTAAAGTATTTTATTAAGTGTAAGTTTATATATTTTGATTTTTCTAAGTTTTCATAGTACTTTATTATTTCTGTTAAAAATTCTTTATTTTTATTATCCCTGCTATATTCCGAGCACATTCTAGCACCATCTAGATATGCCTTATCAATCACTTTTTCTTTTCTGTACTGTAAAAAGCTTTGGTATGTTTTACCATGTTCTTCTTTCCATCTAGCTAAATTTTGTGCCAAGCTTCTCCCTCCAAATACGTTTGATTCATGAAGTCGATAACCAAATAATGGTTCTTCTATATAATCCATTCCTTTACCTTCATTAGCAAGAAAAGATGCTAACCAGTCATGAGCAATTACTTCATCAGTAAATGGTAACATTCTATTTTTTATCTGACTAGTTATTATTTGTGAACAGCCAATTCCTATACAACGAGAAATAGCTAGTTTGCTTTTTCCATTTATAAGAGGTACATTTTTATATTTGAAATAATTTTGTTGTATAATTTCACCTTGTGCATTTATTTGATTTGCATTAACATATACCATATCTACATCTTTTTCTTTTATTTTTTTCACACTTTTTTCTATTTTTTGTGGATACCAAACATCATCGTGATCTGCAAACATAATGTAAGGGGCTGTTGATTTTTTTAATAAAAATTCGAAATTTTTATTATATCCTAAATTTTTTTCTTGCTTGTATAGAGTAATTCTTTCATCTTGTTTTTGATAGCTTTCTAGAACTTGTTTTGTTTCGTCTTTTGTTGAAGCATCATCACTAATAATTAGATGAAAATTTGTATAAGTTTGTTTTAATATGCTTTCTATTTGTTGTTTTAAATATTTTACTTCTGTGTTATAAGTTGTTAATAAAATATCTACTTTTTCTTCCATTTTTTATTCCTTTCTGCCTGAATTTTATCATTTATTTTTTTGATAATCAAGCATATCAAAAAATAGCAGTAAAATAAATTATTATACTGCTATTTTTGTTTTTATTTGAATTGATTATCAATTTCTTTTAGAATTACATCATGTGCGCTACCTTCTTGAATACTTACCCCAGATACTAAAGTTAATCTCGCTTTTTTATGGAATTCCGGTATAGTTACGCTTCCACAGTTGCACATTGTAGATTTAATTTTAGCTACTGTAATTGCTAAATTATCTTTTAATCTACCAGCATAAGGTATGTAAGAATCTACACCTTCTTCAAAAGAAAGTTTTTTGTCTCCTCCCATGTCATATCTTTGCCAATTTCTTGCACGATTAGAACCTTCTCCCCAGTATTCTTTTACATAAGCATTTCCTTTTTTAATAACTCTAGTTGGACTTTCATCAAATCTTGCAAAATATCTACCCATCATTACAAAGTCTGCTCCTAATGCTAATGCAATAGTAATATGATGGTCATGTACAATTCCACCATCTGAACATACTGGAATATAAATTCCTGTTTCTTTAAAGTATTTATCACGGGCTTCTACTACGTCAATTAAAGCTGAAGCTTGTCCACGTCCAATTCCTTTAGTTTCACGAGTTATACAAATTGAGCCTCCTCCTACACCAACTTTAATAAAATCTGCTCCTGCCTCTGCTAAGTAACGGAACCCATCTGCGTCTACAACATTTCCAGCGCCAATTTTAACACTATCACCATATTTGCTTCTTACGAAATCTATGGTATTTTTTTGCCATATAGAATACCCGTCAGAAGAATCTATACAAATTAAATCTACACCTGCTTCTACTAATGCTGGTATTCTTTCTTCATAGTCTCTAGTGTTAACTCCTGCTCCGACAATATATCTTTTATTTTCGTCTAGTAAAGAATCTGGATTATTTTTTCTTTCTTCATAATCTCTTCTAAATACTAAATATTTTAGTTTTTCTTCTTTATCTAAGATAGGTAAACATGCAATTTTATGCTCCCAAATTATATCATTTGCTTCAGATAAACCAATGCCTTCTGTTGCCCAAAATACATTTTCTTTTGGTGTCATAAAATTATCAATTGGTTCATCAAGATTGTCTCTAGAAATTCTATAATCTTTATCTGTTACTAGTCCTAAAAATTTTCCATTTTCTGTTCCATTATCTGTAATTATAACCGTTGAATGTCCCGTCTTTTCTACTAACTCAATTACTTCTCTTAAAGTTGTTCCAGATTTAACATTAGAATCACTTATTACAAATCCTGCTTTATGCTTTTTAACGTGACGTACCATTTCTGCTTGTGATTCAATTGACTGTGACCCATAAATAAAAGCCACTCCTCCTTCTCTTGCTAATGCTATTCCCATTTCTTCTCCTGAAACAGATTGCATTATTGCAGATACCATTGGTACATTTGCATAATATTTTGCTTCTTCTCCTTTTTTGTATTTTACAAGTGGTGTTTTTAAGCTTACATTTGTTGGTATACATCTCTCATCTGTTAAGTTTGGTAATAATAAAAATTCATTAAAAGTTCTTGAAATATCTTCTACAATTTTTGCCATTTTTTATCCTCCCCTTTTTAAATATATTGATTAAGTATAATACTTTTTTTTTATTTTGTAAAGAAAAAAGTTAAAAA
>CAZASP010000024.1:0-14534 GCA_964487865.1 uncultured Clostridium sp.
TTTTAATTCAAGAACACATACGCACTCTACATGGCTCGTAAATGGAAACATATCTACAGGTTGTATATATTCTATACTAAATATATCCTCTAAAATAGCTAAATCTCTAACTAAAGTAGCTGGATTACAACTAATATAAACAAGTTTTTTAGGCTGTAAGCGCAAAATATTATTAATACTTTTACTATCTAGTCCTTTTCTAGGAGGATCCGCCATCACAATATCAGGTATTATATTATTTTTATTTATTAAGTCATCAAAAATCTTTTCAACATCACCATTCAAAAATTCAACATTATCAACTTTATTTAATAAAGCATTTTCTTTTGCCATTTCTACTGCCTCTTTTACAATTTCAATACCATATACTTTTTTAGCATATTTAGACATAAATAAAGAAATTGTACCAATACCACAATACAAATCAAAAACTATATCTTTATTTGTTATTTGCGCCGCTTCTACACCAATTTGATATAATCGTTCTGCCTGAATAGTATTAATTTGATAAAAAGATAAAGGTGATATTTTGAAAACATATTCTCCTAGTTTATCCTTTATATATCCATTACCATATAAAGTGATATTTTTTTCTCCTAAAATCACATTAGTATTTTTCTTATTAATATTTTTTATAATTGTTTTGACATCTGGAAAATAACTAGTAATTTCTTTTACCAACTCTTGTTCTTTTGGAATTTCGTTTTCATTTACAACTAGTATACACATTATTTCATTAGTTTTAATTCCAATTTTAGTCACAATATGACGTACTAAACCTTTTCTTGTTTTTTCATCATATACACTAATGTTATTTTTCTCTATAAAATTCAAAATAAATTTAGCTACTTTTTCTGTTGTTTCATTTTGAATTAAGCAATTAGAAATAGGTATTATTTCATGGGTTCTATTAGCAAATACCCCAAAAACAAGCTTACCATTTTTATCTTGCCCAACGGGATATTGCGCCTTATTTCTATAATGATAAGGATTTTCCATTCCTATTACTGGCTGCACTTTTACTTTGTTTTTTAAAGTTTTATTTACTAGACTTTGTACTGCATTTTGTTTGATTTTTAAAGTTTCAGAATATTGTATATGTCTTAAATTACAACCTCCACACCTTTTATATATTTTGCAATCACTTTCTATACGATATGGCGAAGCGGAGATAATTTCTATTATTTTTCCAAATGCATGTGATGTTAAAACTTTCACAATTAATATTTTTATTTTTTCTCCCTTTATAGCATTTGGAATGAAAATAGTATAGTTATCTATTTTTGCTATTCCTTCTCCTGCAAATCCATTGTCTACAATATCTACAATATATTCTTTATTTTTTTCTACGGGATATTTCATTTTTTCTCCATTATAAATTAATTAAATTCATATAAATAATAATGTAATTCCAGAAGTCAAAATCATCGTAGCCCCTATTATTATTGGTAATATATTTGTTAGTTTATTAGCATATATTATATTTATAAAACCAATCAATACAAATGTTATTGCATTAAGCATTTCAATTCGTGCTTTTTTTTGTCTTTATTATAACTTTGTTCTTTATTTTTTTGTTCTAAAAAATCTTCCACTTGTTACTCTCCTTTCACATTTTTATATATTTTGAAAATATTTTATGAAACTCAATATATGTAAAATTAGTTTTATCAATTTTTTTATGGAAAAAATTTTTCACTAAACACAAAAAAATCAACCAGATTTATTTTCTAATTGATTTTGTATCAAACCTTTTTTAAAGTTCGAACAGATACGTCGTTGGTGCGGTTGAAGGGACTCGAACCCCCACGCCGTTGGCACTGGTTCCTAAGACCAGCGCGTCTACCAGTTCCGCCACAACCGCAAATATAAAAATTTAATAACAATAGATATAATAGCACACTATTATATCTATTGTCAAGTCATTTTAAGTAAAATATACAAGCAATCCACCAACAATTCCTACTATAAAACCAAGTATTTTTAAACCTTGAGACGCATCATTTTGGTCACCAAAACCAAAAAATTTTTTTGTTAAAATTCGTGCATCATATATAAGAATAACTCCTAATAAAACTAATAATACTCCAATTAATCTTATAATTACTTGTAACATAAAATCTACATCCTTTTTTATAATTTTTCAAGCATATCTTTATATTTTTCTAATTTTGCTTTTTCTTCCTCAATTTTAGCTTGTGGTGCCTTATTGATAAATCCAAGATTAGAAAGCATCTTCTCACATCTTAGAACCTCTTGTTCTAATCTTTTTCTTTCTTCTTCTTTTCTTTTTTGTTCTTCTTCTTTATCAATTAAGCCTTCTAATGGCATATACAATTCAATACCATCAATTAAGATTTGAATACTATCTTCTGGAATTTCTAACTTATCTTCTTGGATTTTTATATCTTTTCCAAATCCTAATTTTAAAATAAAATCTTTTGTTTGTAATAACTCGTCTTTATATTCTTTTGTTACAAATATTAAATCTGCTTTTTTTGATGGATGAATATTTTTATTAGCCCTTACATTTCGTATTTCTACTATAATTTCTTTTAACTTTTCAATTAATTGTTCTTCCTTATCAAATGTAAATTCTTTCTTTAATTTTGGCCAACTAGAAACCATCAATTCATCATCACTATTTCGTTGCAAATTACTATAAATTTTAGATGTTACAAAAGGCATAAATGGATGTAATAATTTCATAGAATTTTTTAAGACTTCACTTAAAACATATCCTACTATTGCTTTGGTGTCTTTGTTTTCGCTGTAAATTCTTGGTTTTACCATTTCAATATACCAGTCACAGAATTCATTCCAAATAAAGTTATATATTTTATCTAATGCAATTCCTAAATCATAATTTTCCATATTTTGAGTTATTTCAGCTACCAATTTATCTAGTTTATTAAGTATCCATTTATCTTCTAAAGCCAACGATTCTGGAATAGTCATACTGATATTATCTGGTAAATTGTTTATTACAAATTTAGCAGCGTTCCATATTTTATTAGCAAAGTTAGATGCTTGCTCCAATTTTTCTGGCATATATCTAATATCATTTCCCATAGTTGTTCCAGATAATACAGAAAATCTTAAACTATCTGCACCATATTTTTCTATAATTTCGATTGGGTCAATTCCATTGCCTAATGTCTTTGACATTTTTCTACCTTGACTGTCTCTAACAATTCCGTGAATTAATACATCACTAAATGGTTTTTCTTTCATAACTTCTAAACTTGAAAATACCATTCTTGCTACCCAGAAAAATATAATATCATATCCAGTTACTAGAACATTAGTTGGATAAAATGTTTTTAGGTCTTCTGATTCTGTATCTGGCCATCCTAATGTTGAAAATGGCCATAATGCAGAACTAAACCATGTGTCCAGTGTGTCTGAATCTTGTTCTAATTTTATTGAACCACATTTTTCACATTTTTCTGGTTTTGATTTTGCTACATGAATATTTCCACATTCTTGGCAATAATAAGCTGGTATTTGGTGTCCCCACCATAATTGTCTAGATATACACCAGTCTTGAATATTTTCTAGCCAGCTGAAATATGTTTTTTCATATCTTTTTGGAACAAATCTTACTTCGTTGTTTCGAACTGCTTCAATAGCTGGTTTTGCTAATTCTTTCATTTTAACAAACCATTGCTCTGAAATTTTAGGTTCAATAGTACTTTTACATCTTTCACATTTTCCAACATTATGAGTATATTCTTCTTCTTTTACTAATGCTCCAATTTCTTTTAACTTTTCAACTATTTTCTTTCTTGCTTCTAATAAATCCATTCCTTTATATTCTGGAACAAGATTTCCCATTTTGAAATTTTCATCAAATACTTCTATTATTTCTAAATTATGTCTCAGACCTGCTTGATAGTCATTCATATCATGTGCTGGAGTAATTTTAACTGCACCTGTTCCAAATTCTTTTTCTACAAAAGTATCTGCAATAATTGGAATTTCTTTATTCATAATAGGTAAAATACAAGTTTTTCCAACTAAATTTTTATATCTCTCATCATCTGGATGTACTGCTACTGCTGTATCTCCAAGCATAGTCTCTGGTCTAGTAGTAGCTACAATTATATAATTGTCTGTGTCTTTTACTTGATATCTTATATGCCATAAATGAGAGTTTTCTTCATGGTATTCTACTTCTGCATCAGAAATAGAGGTGTTGCAGTTTGTACACCAGTTTACCATTCTTTTTCCTTTATAAATTAATCCTTTATTATATAAATTAACAAATTGCTCTAAAACGGCATTTGATAAACCCTCATCTAGTGTAAATCTTCTTCTATCCCAGTCACAAGAACATCCTAATTTCTTTTGTTGCTCTTGTATTGTTCCCCCATAAAGATTTGTCCAGTCCCAAGCTTCTTCTATGAACTTTTCTCTACCAATGTCTTGTTTAGTTTTGCCTTCTTCTTTAAGCTTTTGAACAACCTTCATTTCTGTTGAAATTGAAGAGTGGTCAGAACCTGGTACCCATAAAGTATTATAACCTTGCATTCTTTTAAAACGAATTAATACATCTTGAATAGTATCGTCTAATGCGTGACCCATATGTAATTTTCCTGTTACATTTGGTGGTGGCATCATAATACAATAACTTTTTTTTGTTTTATCACCACTTGGCTTGAAATAACCACTTTTTTCCCAATGCTCGTATAATTTATATTCAAAGTCTTTCGGATTATATTTATCTAGCATTGTCTTCCTCCTTGTTAGTATTTCTAGTAGGATCTTTTTGTTGTTCTTCACTTATTTCTTCTAACTTTATTTTTCTTGGTTCTGTTTTTATACATTTTTTAAAAGCTTCTAGACTAATAATTTCACCTGTTTCTATATAGTTTTTTATCATTTCATATATAGCATATAATATATTGCTAGAGATCAAACTTTTATCTAATGATATATATCTTTTTTCTTCTTCTTCAGTTAATTGTCTTTTTGTTGGTAAAAGAATAAATTCAGAAATTTCATTTCTCTTTTTTTGTTCATCTGAAAAAGCTTCTACTAATTTTTCTTTGAATATATTTTCCATTTTTTCTTCCTTTCTTATTTTAAGATTTCATTATTTTCTCAATTCACTCACAAAATACACATAGTCGAAAATTTAATTATTTTCAGATTAATCTCCTAAATTAATTCCTATATTTCTTGCTGTTCTAATTAAATCATCATCCATTGATACTTTTCTTAAGTTACTTTCCTCAGTGTTTCCAGAAACAGCACCTATTTTTGTGTTTTTTCCAACCACTTCTTCTAAAGATACACTGTCTAATTTACCATTTTTTATAATTGTTAATGTTCCAAATTTGCCTTCTAATGCAAGTTCCATAGCTTTTGTTCCATATTTTGTAGAAAGTACTCTATCAAAAGCTGTTGGTGTTCCTCCTCTTTGCATATAACCTAAAGTAGTATTTCGTGCTTCTAATCCTGTTAAATCTTGTAATTGTTGTGCTACTACTTGACCAATTCCTCCTAATTTAGTGTTATCAACACCTATTCCATTGTCTCTTTTTCCCATTATTGTGAGTTTGCCACCTTTTGGTGCTGCACCTTCTGCTACAACAACTACACTAAAGTTCTTTCCTCTTTTCTTTCTATTTTCAATTTTTTCTGCTACTCTATTTATATCATAAGGTATTTCTGGAATTAAGGCAACATCTGCTCCTCCTGCTATAGCTGCTTCTAGGGCTATCCATCCAGCATATCTACCCATTACTTCTAAAACCATTATTCTATGATGAGTAGCACCTGTTGTGTGTAATCTATCTAATGCTTCCATTGCAACAGATACAGCTGTATTGTATCCAAATGTAATTTCTGTACAAGCTACGTCATTATCTATAGTTTTTGGAACTCCTATTATATTAATGCCTTTTGTTGAAAAATCTCTTGCAGATTTTTGTGTTCCATCTCCTCCTAATGTAAATATACAGTCAAATCCAAATTCTTTTATGTTTGCAATTGCTTGTTCTGACATATCTTTATATTCTACATTGCCATTTTCATCTACTATTTTGTAATGGAATAAATTTGCATTTGTAGACGAACCTATGATAGAACCTCCTTTAGGTAAAATTCCTATGGCTTCTCCATTTGCAGCTGTTGATAATAATTCAAAGTCTTTTTTTAATAAACCATTATAACCATCAATTATACCATAACATTCTACATTATGGTTTTCCGCAGTTTTTACTATAGCTCTAATAACTGCATTAAATCCTGATACGTCTCCACCATTTGCTAAAATTCCTACTTTTTTTAACATTTCTTTTCTCTTCCTTTCTAAATAAAAAATCTTCCTTTTTGTTGTTAATCCATATTATTATATCAATAATTTGAATTTTTACAACACTTTTGGAAGATTTTTTTATTCAAATTTACAATTCACAGTCCACAAATTTTAATAGTCAAAAATATTAATATATTATTTAAACACATCAAATTCTTCAATTTTATTTCCTCTTAAATAATCTTGTATCGGCATTTTACGAGAATTTTCTCCTTGTATTTCTATCACTTTAATAATTCCATTTTTTGCCTTAATAAATAAGCCATCTCTTTCATCAGAAACTAAAACTGTTCCATTTATAAGAATTTCTAAATTTTCTGCTATAATTTCATCTTCACTTGCAATTTCTACTTTCCAGAATTTTATTTTCTTTCCATTCAAAAAGCTATATGCACCCATTATAGGATTTAGGCCTCTAACTAGATTTTTAATTTCCTCTGCTGTTTTGTTCTCCCAATCAATTTTTGCCATCTCTTTTGAAATCATTGGTGCTAAAGAAAAATTGCCTGATTGCTTTTTTCTTGGTGCAGTATGATTTTCTATTTGGTTTAATGTTTTTACTAATAAATTAGATCCAATTTTTGATAATCTATCCCATAATTCACCTGTTGTTTCATTTTCTCCTATTTTAACTTTTTCACTTAAAATTATATCTCCTGTGTCCATATTTGTATCCATATACATAGTGGTAACTCCTGTTGTTTTATCTCCATTTAAAATAGCCCATTGTATTGGTGCTGCACCTCTATATTTTGGTAGTAAAGATGCATGAACATTGATACAACCAAATTTTGGAATATTTAATATTTCTTTTGGTAATATTTTTCCATAGGCTACAACACAAATAACATCTGGATTTAAATTTTTCATTTGTTCAATAAATTCTTCGTTATGTTTCACTTTAGTAGGCTGATATATTTCAAATCCTTTTTCTAAAGCAAATTGCTTTACTTCTGATGGTTGTAATTTCATTCCTCTTCCTTTTTGTCTATCTGGATTAGTTACTACTCCTATAATAGAGTGTCCAGCTTCTTCAATTGCTTGTAAACTTTCTCTTGCAAAGTCTGGGGTTCCCATAAAAATAACATTCATTATTTTTCCTCCGTTTTAATTATTCTTTATCTGGCTCTACATATTCCAAAGTACCAGGTATAATTTTATCTATAAAAACTTCTCCATTCAAATGATCAACTTCATGGGAAATAGCTTGCGCTAAAAGTTCTTTTGCTTTAACACGCATTCTTTTTCCTTCTCTGTCAGTATATTCAGCAACAACTTCTTCTGGTCTTAAAACTTTAGCAAATTGATTTGGAAAACTTAAACATCCTTCATCTACTTCATGTTCTCCTTTTGTTTCCAAAATAATAGGATTAATTAGTACAATTGGTCCATTATCATCATATAAATCAATAACAATAACTCTTTTTAAGACTCCTACTTGCACTGCTGCTAAACCTACGCCATTATATTTATGCATAGTTTCTATCATATCATCAATTAATGTTTGTAACTTATCATTAATGGTAGTTATTTCTTTAGATTGTTTACTTAATATTTCGTCGCCCTCTAGTCTTATATTTCTAATTGCCATTTTATTTTCCTTCTTTCTTAAATATGTAAATCGGACAAAAAATGTAAACTTGTGCCTGTTCCAAATTGCACACAAAATGTAAAGTAGTGCCTGAGCAGAATACATCATATCATATTACTTGGATTTACGTCTATGTTTATTCTTGTTGCTTTTAGGTTTTTGCTATATGCTTGTTTTAAGCATTGGTTTAATATTTCGTTTGCTTGTTCTGTTATATTTCCTTTTATTATTATTCTCCAACGATATCTGTTTTGTATTTTGTCTATTGGTGATGGCATTGGTTTAAAGATTTTATATTGTTCTTTACTTAGTTGGTTTTCTAGGTTTTTGTAAAACCATATGCTTGTTTTTTTTATTTCTTGTTCTGATAAACTGTTGAAATTCACTACTATTATATCGCAAAACGGTGGATATTTCAACTCTTTGCGTAATGCTATTTCTGTTTCATAAAATTTTTCGTAGTTTTGTTCTTTTGCACATTGTATACTAAAGTTTTCTGGATTGTAAGTTTGTATTATAACTTTTCCTGGCAAATTTTCTCTTCCTGCTCGTCCGTGCTACTTGTGTTAGTATTTGAAATGTTCTTTCATTTGCTCTGTAATCGTCTATATTTAATGAACTGTCTGCTGCTATTACTCCTACTAGTGTGACATTTGGAAAATGATGTCCTTTTACTACCATTTGTGTTCCAATTAATATGTCTATGTTTTCATTTTTAAATTTTTCTAGTATTTTTTCATGTGAATTTTTTTTTGTTACTGTGTCGATATCCATTCTAATAGTTTTAGCTGTTGGAAATTGTTTTTGTATTTCTTGTTCTAATTTTTGGGTTCCTGTTCCAAAGTAACGTATTTTATCACTATGACATTTAGGACATATAGTTACTATGTCTTCTTCATATCCACAATAATGACATTTTAATTTTTTTTCATAACTATGGTAAGTCATACTTATGTTGCAATTTTTACATGTTACGGTATAGCCACAATTTCTACACATTATAAATGTTGAATAACCTCGGCGATTTAAAAATAATATAGTCTGCCTATTCTTTTTTAAGTTTTCTTCAATAGATTCATATAAAGCCATACTCAACATAGAACGATTTCCATTTGCTAATTCTTGTTTTAAATCTATTACTTTTACAGTTGGTAAAGATGAGTTATTTGCTCGTTTTGTTAATACTAATTTTTGTATTTCTTTTTCATCTCCACTTGCTTTATAATAAGTTTTTAAATCTGGTGTAGCACTACCTAATAGTAAAGGACAATGATTTTGCTTTGCTATTTCTTTTGCTACTTCTTTGGCATCATATTTAGGATTTGCTTCAGATTTATAAGAACTGTCATGTTCCTCATCAATTATTATTATTCCAATTTTTTCTACTGGTGCAAATATTGCAGACCTTGCTCCTATAATAATATGAGCCTTTTTTTCTTTAATTCTCATCCATTCGTCATGTCTTTCCCCTATTGATAGTTTACTATGTAAAACAGCAATTTCTTCTTTACCAAAACGTGCAATAAATCTGTCTAACATTTGCGGTGTTAGTGATATTTCTGGCACTAGTAAAATAGCTGTTTTTTCGTGTTTTAGGACTTCTTGTATTAATTGTAAATATATCTCGGTTTTTCCTGAGCCAGTAACTCCATATAAAAGAAAAGACTGATATTCGTTGTTATGTATTTTTTCTGCTACTTTATTATAAGCATTTTCTTGTTCATCAGTTAATTTTAGATTTTTAGTTTTCTCTTTTTGTTTAATTGTTTCAATATTTTTTAAATCTAATGGATTTCTTTCTATTTTTTCTTCTACGATTTCTAAATATCCATTTTTTATAAGAGTATTTACAGTGCTTCTAGATGCATCTGTAAATGTTTCAATTTCTAAAACAGTAGCACCTTCGTTATTTTGTAAAAATTGTAACACTTTTTTTTGCTTTTCAGTTTTGACTTTTCCTGTTTCAATATCAAATTCAATTTCTTCTTTATCTTTTGCTAAATATACACAATTAATAGTTTTATCTTGAATTCTTTTATCCTTATCTTTTGTTCTTGTGCCTGGCGTTAGCATTAATTTAATACAATCTGAAACATTACAAAAATATTTTTTCGCCATCCATTCAGCAAGTTTAATTTGATCATCTCTTAATTGTTCTTCTAACTTAGCTATTTCTTTAATTTCATTTTGATAATTTGTTGTTTCCTTTAAGCCTACAACAAAAGCCTCTTCCAATTTTTTGCCTTTTCCAAATGGCACTAAAACTTTGCTTCCAACAAAAATAATCCCATCTAATTCGCATGGGATATGATAATCAAAAGTTTTATTTAATTTTTTTGCTGTACGATTTATAATTACTTCTGCTATCATTTTTTGCTCCTTAAAATAAAGTAGCCTCATTTTCAATAATTGTTTGAATTATTTGTACTGTTTTTTCTAAATCATCATTTTTTATTACATAATCATATAAATTAATTTTTGATTCTTCATAATCAAATCGGTTTAATCTTAATATGATTTCTTCTTCTTTAGGCTTATCTACTCTATTTTCTAATCTTTTCCTCAATTCTTCTTTTGGTACTCTTAAAAATATGGTAATAATTTTTGTATCTTGTTTTAATAATTCTTTTAAATGCTCTGTTCCGTTAACATCAATATCTTTTACAATTATTTTACCACTTTTAATTTTTTCATTTAATAATTTTTTTGATGTTCCATAATATTGATTATGATGAATATCATATTCATAAAATTCATCATTTTTTATCATGTTTTCAAATTCTTCTTTGCTTACAAAATTATAAGTTTGTCCTTCTATATCTCCTTCGCGCATCGGTCTAGAAGTAAAAGATGGAAGTGATTCCACATTTTCCATCCTTTTTATTAATTCTTTTTTTATAGTATCTTTTCCAGAGCCTGCTACTCCAGATAATATTACTAACATATTGTTACCTTCCCTTCTGCTATTTCATTAGCAGCTAGAGTTACAGATGATTCACCTTTTGCTTTCGTTTTTGCTTCATCTCCAGCTGAAATTTGTCTTGCTCTTCTTGCTGTTGCTATAACTAATTCATATCTATTATTTGCTTTTTTTAATAATTCTCCTACTGTAGGTTTTACTATCATATTGTTTTCCTTCCTTTCTTTTTAAAATTAATCTTCTTGCGAGATTGTTTTATCAATTCTTCCTCCTACTGTTTCTGGTTGAACAGCAGATAATATAATATGACCAGAATCCATAATTAGAACTGCTCTTGTTCTTCTACCATAAGTTGCATCTACTGCAGTTTTATTATCTTTTGCTTCTTGCACCATTCTTTTAATTGGTGCAGATTCTGGACTTACAATTGCTACAATTCTTTCTGCGGAAACAATGTTTCCAAAACCAATATTTACTAATTGCATATTTATCATTCCTTTCTTTTTATTCTATATTTTGTATTTGTTCTCTTATGTTTTCTAATTCTGTCTTAATATCTATAACTAAGTTAGTTATTTCTAAATTATTTGCTTTAGATCCTATTGTATTTGTTTCACGGTTCATTTCTTGAATAATGAAGTCTAGTTTTTTTCCAATAGCTCCTTCTACTTTTAAAAATTCTTCAAATTGTGCTATATGGCTATTTAACCTAGTAATTTCTTCTTCTACTGAACATTTATCAGCATAAATAACTACTTCTTGAGCTAATCTAGCTTCATCTATTTCTTGATTTTTAAGTATTTCTTTTATTCTTCCCTCTAATTTTACTACATATTCTTCAATAAGTCCAGTAGAAAGTGAAGATATTTGTTTTACTTGTTCTTGAATTTTTTGTATCCTAACAAGTAAATCCTCTGCAATTTTTCCACCTTCTGTTGTTCTCATTTTTACTAGTTGCTGTGTTGCTTGCTCTACTGTAGTTAATAATTCATTTTTTATTGTTTCATCTTCTTGATTATTTTGAATATTTAAAACATCTGGTAATTTAGAAATTTCTGTTACTTCTATATTAGATAAAATATTTTCCTCTTCTGCCAACTTTTTTAATTCTGCAATATATGCTTTTGCAATTTCTGTGTTTATTTTTATTTCTTTACCTTCTGCTGAATTATTAATAAATGTAATAAATACGTCAATTTTTCCTCTTTTTGTTTTACTAGAGATTACTTTTTTTATATCTTCTTCTAAAAAGCTTAAAACTCTTGGTATTTTAACGCTAATATCTAAATATCTATGATTAACACTTTTTATTTCCACTTGATATTCTCTTTCATTTATAGTTTGATAGGCTTTTCCATATCCTGTCATACTTTTAATCATCTTTATTTACCTCTTTTTTATTCTTTCTTTTTTTGGCTTCTTTTTTTACCGGTTTTTCTTTTTTTACAATTTCAGAAATGTCACTTAAACTATTTAAGTAGTCTTTTCTGTCTTTTGTATATAATATAATGGCTTTTAAAACATAATAAATTGAAAAAACATATGATGATGTTAGCAAATAAAATCTAAAGTCATATTGAAACAAAGTAATTACATGCATTATTGATAAACTATGTAAAGATAAAACTAAAAACTCTATACCATTAATAGCCATACTTCCATTATCGTTCTTATAAGCTCTTTCGAAAAATATAATTGCCACAATTAAAAATGTACCAGAAAATACTTCAATGTCATTTGTTAATCTTCCTAAATCCATGTTTAAATAAGCTAAATTTAATATTATAAAATATAATGTAATGAAAACTGCATATAATAAACTTTTAAACATCTTCTTTAATATTTCTTGTGATATGTCTTGTGGTAGTTTCAGTTGTTTTTTGGGTTTAAATAATTTATTATTTTTTTCTTCAACATTGTCTTCTATTTTCTTCTGTTTATTTTCTTTCTCTTTATTTTCCTTCTTTTCTTTTTTTACTGCATGTTTACCTGACATTTAAAGCTCCCCTCTTTTTATTAATTAGCTTTCAAATTCATACATAATTACACTTAACATATACAGTGCTACTGTTTCTGTTCTTAAAATTCGGTTTCCTAATGTCACAATTTTAGCATTATGTTTACTTAATAATTTTATTTCTGTTTCATCAATTCCACCTTCTGGTCCAATTACAATAGCAACTTTTAAATCTTTTTCTTTTGCTTGTTTAATTTTTTCTATTTCTTGTTTTAATTTATTTTCCTTTTCATTTTCATAAGCTACTATTACTATATCATATTCTTGGCATAGTTGACAAATGTTTTTAATAGATTTTACTGGATTAATATTAGGAATTCTGTTTCTTCCACTTTGCTTTGCTGCTACTTCAGCTATTTTTTGCCATCTTTCTAATTTTTTATTTTTATCTTTATTTGTAAATTTAACGACACATCTTTGCATTTCAATTGGCGTAATATCATAAACTCCAAGTTCTACTGATTTTTGTATAACTAATTCCATTTTGTCTGCTTTTGGTATACCTTGCCAAATACTTATTTTTATATTTAATTCTGCATTTGTTTCTAATTTTTTTAAAATCTGGCATTGTATATCTTTATCTTTAATTTTTGTGATTTTGCATAAATAATCTATTGCATTATCTTTGTTGCAAATTGTTAATTGTTCTCCTACTTTTTTTCTTAAAACATTTTTAATATGATTAACATCTTCCCCTATTATATTTATTTCTTCGTCTTTTATTTGTTCTTTTTTTACAAAAAATTTAGGCATATACTATCTCCCTTAAAGTTTTTAATTCTTAAAGAACTCCATTCGTTTTTGTTGAATAGAGTTCTTTTAGGTATATAAATTAATAATTTTCTGCTTTTATTTCAAAATATGCTCTTGGATGATTACATACTGGACAAATTTCTGGTGCTTGTTTTCCTATTACAATATGTCCACAATTTCTACATTTCCAAATAGCATCTCCGTCACGACTGAATACTAGTCCATTTTCTACGTTTTCTAATAATTTCTTATATCTTTCTTCATGTTCTTTTTCAATTTTTCCTACTTCTTCAAAAAGATATGCAATGTGGTCAAATCCTTCTTCTTTTGCTTCTTTTGCCATTCTAGCATACATATCGGTCCATTCGTAATTTTCTCCTTCTGCTGCTGCTTTCAAATTTTCCGTTGTAGGCAAAATGTCGCCACCTTGTAATAATTTGAACCATATTTTAGCATGTTCTTTTTCATTGTCTGCTGTTTCTAAAAATATTGCGGCTATTTGTTCATATCCTTCTTTTTTTGCTTTACTTGCAAAATATGTATATTTATTTCTTGCTTGTGATTCTCCAGCAAATGCTTCCATTAAGTTTTGTTCTGTTTTACTTCCTTTTAATTCCATTTTATCAATACCTCCTTGTTTTTTATTGCTTATAATTTTATAGCATTTTTCATAGAAAGTCAATTGTTTTATATCTAGTATCGACGCCGTAGATATTTACAACTCATCAGCTCTCCTACGATTGATACAAAAATCAATCAATTTATATACATATTACCAAATTATTTAATAAAAATCAAGAATTTAATTAAAAAATTTTTACAAATATTTGTTCGTTTTCTATTGATTTTTGCAAATTACTATGTTATACTTTTTAACATAGGAAATGATAAAAGCAGATGTGGTTTTGCCACCAATTTTTACGAATCT
>CAZASP010000025.1:0-14125 GCA_964487865.1 uncultured Clostridium sp.
ATTAATTTGACCATTACTAAATTTGTTAATAGTTAATTTACAATGGTTTTCAAAATTATTACAACGAGTATGTGTTACTTTTATTTCTAATTTATCTAATTCATCTGTTCTTAAAATTGTAGATTTATATTCCATGTCTAAATTTGCTTCATATTGTTCTTTAGATAAAAGAGCCATACCATAAGCACCCATTAATCCACAAATATCTGGTCTTACAACATTTTTACCAACAATTAATTCAAAGCTACGTAAAACGGCATCATTATAGAAAGTACCACCTTGCACAACAATGTGATTTCCTAATGTTTCAACATCTCTTACTTTCATTACTTTTTGTATAGCATTTTTTATAACAGAGTAAGACAATCCACTAGAAATATCACCAATAGAGTAACCTTCCTTTTGTGCTTGTTTAATTTTTGAATTCATAAATACTGTACATCTAGAACCCAAATCAACAGGTCTTTTAGCTTTTATAGCCTCTTTTACGAAATCTGAAATTTCCAAGTTTAAGCTTTTAGCAAATGTTTCTATAAAAGAACCACATCCAGAAGAACAAGCCTCATTAAGCATAATATTATCAATAGAACCATTCTTCATACGAATATATTTCATATCCTGTCCACCAATGTCTACAATACTTGTAACATCTGGTTCGAAAGTTTTTGCAGCTGTATAATGTGCAATTGTTTCTATTTCATTTAAATCTACATTAAGAGCGGTTTGAATTAATTTTTCTCCATAACCAGTAACACCACTGTATCTTAAAATAGCTTTTTCAGGTAATTCAGCATAAAGTTTTCTTAACATATTCATAACACTATTTAAAGGATTTCCTTCGTTACTGCCATAAAGAGAGTATAATAATCTTCCTTCTCTATCAATTAAAACTAATTTCGTAGTTGTAGAACCAGCATCAATTCCAAGAAAACAATCACCTTCGTAATTTTCTAAAGATGCTTTTTCTACGGTTGCTTTATTATGTCTTTCTTTAAATATTTCATAATCTTCTTTATCTTTAAATAAAGGATCTAAAGGATGAGTTGTATTATCTTTTGATACTTTTAAATTTTCAATTTTTTGTTGTAATTCATTAGGTGTAATAACCTCAGAATTTATTGAATCTAAAGCAGCTCCTTTTGCTACTAATAAATGAGCTTCCTCTGGAACGATAACTTCATCATCTTTTAAATTAAGAGTTTCTATAAATCTTGTTCTTAATTCTGATAAGTAATTTAACGGACCACCTAAAAATGCTACATTTCCCCTAATAGGTCTACCACAAGCAAGACCACTAATAGTTTGATTTACAACCGCTTGGAAAATAGAAGCTGCAATATCTTCTTTAGCAGCACCTTCATTAATAAGAGGTTGAATATCAGTTTTAGCAAAAACACCACAACGAGAAGCAATAGGATAAATAGTTGTATAATTTTTTGCTAATTCATTTAATCCATTAGTGTCTGTATGTAAAAGTGAAGCCATTTGGTCTAAAAAAGCGCCTGTTCCACCAGCACATGTACCGTTCATACGTTGTTCTATAGACTGGTCAAAATAAATAATTTTAGCATCTTCACCACCAAGTTCAATTACTACATCCGTTTTAGGAATATATTTTTCAACTGCACGTTTACAAGAAACAACTTCTTGAATAAAATTAACTCCTAAAAATTTAGCAGCAGACATTGCGCCAGAGCCTGTAAGAGCAATAGTAAAACAATTTAATGGGTAACGAACAAGTAAATCTTCAAGCACTTGGCAGACTGTATTTTTAGTGTCTGAAAAGTGTCTTTGATAGTCTTTATATATAGTATTTTTATTTTCATCCATAACAATAATTTTAACAGTAGTTGAACCAACATCTAATCCAACATGTAAAATATTTTCCATGGCAAAGACTCCTTTTTGTATTCATTTAATCCCTTTTATTTTATACGAAAAACGCCATTTTGTCAAATGATGATTTTGCCTAAAAAGGATAATTTTGTGTGCTGTTTAGACTTAATTATTTATTCATTAAATCTAATTTTTTTTTAGTTCTAAACAGTAACAATTTTGTATGCAATAGTTCTAAAAAGGACAAACAAATAATAATATGAAATAAATAGAAAAGTACAAGGAGGTATAAGTTCGAAAAATCAAATTTTATGCCTTTCGCAGATTGGGCATAGCGAGGGCAAGAAAGGATGGTAAGTATATATGAAAAACAAAAAAATAGCGAGTATTTTTATTATAATATTAGCTATTATATTAATAGGAGGATATTTCGGAATAAAATATTTAAAAAATAAAAACAGTGAAACAGTAGTAGAAGAATACACACCACAAGAAGAAATTGCAGAAGAACAAGCAAGACAAACAATAGTAAGTTTATATTTTCCAACAAAAGAAACAAATGAATTAACACCAGAAGCAAGACTTATAGATATTAAAGAAATAATAAATAATCCTTATGAAAAATTAGTTAATTTATTAATAGAAGGACCTAAAAATGAAAAAAATAAAAAAATAATTCCAGAAAATACAAAATTAAATAAAAATTATTTAGAAGATGATTGCATAGTTTTAGATTTTTCAAGCGATATTTTAAATTATCCAAAAGATAATGAAAAAGAAAAAAATAATATGATTAATAGCATTGTTAATACTTTAACCCAATTAACAGAGATAAATAAGGTAAAAATATTAGTAGATGGAAATGAAAATGAGAATTTTAATGAAATATATAATAGGAAAAATAATTAAATAATTATATAAAATTATTTTTTAAATATTTTATATAACTTAAAATATTTAAAATAATATTGAAAATTATTTAAAAAATATTCAACTTCATGTAAAGAATCTATTGTATTTTTTTTATATAATTTAAAAGATTTTTTTGGAGGAGCATTTTTTTCTCCTCTATTATTTTGATTATTTTCACTAAAAAAAAGTCTATCCATTATAAAACTCCCAAAACTAAATTTTGCAAATTTTTCTGTTTTATTGTATAATATGATGAAATCAAAAATTGGTTGACAAATTATAGCAAAAATAATCCATTTTAACTAAAACAAGATGAGATAAAGTAAAGGGGTTAGCAAGATACATATAAATCTTAAAAAACGAGAGGGTGTATACATAAAGTGAAAATAAAGTTGGACGAAAATGAAAAAATAGAAGATTTACAGTTTAAAAATTTGAAAATAATCCAAAATAAAAAAGGATTTCGTTTTGGAATTGATAGTATTTTATTATCAGATTTTTCAAAAAAAATAAAAAAAAATTCTAATGTTTTAGACTTAGGAACAGGTAATGGAATTATTTCTATTTTATTGTGTGAAAAAACATTATTAAAAAAAATAATAGGAATTGAAATTCAAAAAGAAGTTTTTGAATTAGCAAAAAAAAATATTAAATTAAATAAATTAGAAAATAAATTTGAAATAATTAATGAAAATATTTTAAATTTAAATAATATTTTTGAAAAGAATACTTTTGATGCAATAGTAACAAATCCACCTTATAAGAAAAAAAATACAGGAATAAAAAATGAAGAAGAAACGAAAATAATAGCAAGACATGAAACAAGTGCAACTTTAGAGGACTTTATTAAAATATCCAAAGATTTATTAAAAGACAAAGGTGAATTTTATATGGTGCATAGACCAGATAGATTGGTCGATATAATAAGCATTATGAGAAATTATAAAATAGAACCTAAAATATTACGTTTTGTTTATTCAAATTTAAATAGTGAGCCAAAATTAATATTAATAAAGGGAATAAAAAATGCAAAACCATTTTTAAAAATAGAAAAAAACTTATATATTTATGATGAAAATGGAGAATATACAGATGAAATAAAAAAAATATATAATAAATAAAAAAGGAGAAAAAAATGGGGAAATTATATATTGTAGCAACACCTATTGGAAATTTAGAAGATATAACATTAAGAGCACTTCGTATTTTAAAAGAAGTTGATTTAATTGCAGCAGAAGATACAAGGCATACATTAAAACTATTAAATCATTTTGAAATTTCTAAACCATTAATTAGCTATCATAGGCACAATGAAGATATAAAAACAGATGAATTAATTGAAAAATTATTAAAAGGGCAAAATATTGCTTTAGTGTCAGATGCAGGAACGCCAGGTATTTGTGACCCAGGTCAAATAGTAATAAAAAAATGTATAGAAAAAAATATAGAAATAATTCCAATTCCAGGTGCATGTGCTATGATAAATAGTCTAATTGCTTCTGGAATAGAAACAAACGAATTTACATTTTTAGGTTTTTTGCCACTTAATAAAAAATTAAGAAAACAAAAATTAGAAGAAATTAAAAAAAGTAATAAAACAATTATTTTATATGAAGCACCACATAAATTAATGACTACTTTAAAAGATTTAGAAGAAATATTAGAAGATAGAAAAATTGTATTAGCAAGAGAAATAACAAAAATACATGAAGAATTTCTAAGAGGAAATATTTCAGAAATTATAAAAAAGGCAGAAAATCTAAAAGGCGAAATGGTTTTAATAATAGAACAAAATAAAAATTTTCAAGAAGAAAAAAGTTTAAATAAGCTTAGTTTAGAAGAACATTATGAATTCTATGAAAAACAAGGAATGGAGAAAAAAGACATTATAAAAAAAATATCTAAAGATAGAAATTTAAGCAAAAATGAGGTATACCAAAAATTTTTAGAAAAATAAATAGTAAAAAAACGAGGAATTTATAAATCCTCGTTTTGATGTATCTATTATTTTTGTAGTTCTCCAATTTTATTAGCACATTTTGAACAAATTAATTTATCATGATAAGATAATAAATCTTTTGTATTGCCACAGAAAACGCAATTTGGTTCAAATTTTTTCAAAACTATAGAAGAACCCTCGACATATATCTCAATAGGGTCTTTTTCAACAATATTAAATTGATTTCTAATTTCTATTGGAATAACAACTCTACCTAATTCATCGACTCTCCTAATAATTCCCGTTGATTTCATAATTTCAACCTCCTTAAAAGTTATAATTTTACAATCCTATATACTTAATATATCACAAATAAAAATGTAGGTCAATTATATTGTAATAAAAAGTCATGTTTTGAATAAAATTTATTTAGGTGATAAATGTGTTAAATATGATATGGCCTATATTTATAATTATTTCCTTTTCTTATGCTATTTTGTCTGGAAATTTGGAATCTTTAAATTCTGCTATTTTCGAAAGTACAAGTGATGCTATTAGCCTATGTATTAATCTACTAGGAACAATTTGTTTATGGAATGGTATTATGCAAGTTGCTAATAAAACAACATTAGTTGATAAATTAACAAAATTATTAGATCCTATTCTTAATTTATTATTTCCAGAAATGAAAAAAAATAAACCAATTAAAAAAGAAATTTCTATGAATATGATAGCTAACATTTTAGGATTAGGAAATGCTGCTACTCCTTTAGGTTTGAAAGCTATGAAATCAATGCAAAAAGAAAATACTAAAAAAGATACTTTAACTAATTCAATGTTAGTTTTTATTGTATTAAATACAGCATCTATTCAAATTATTCCAACTACAGTTATTGCAATAAGAAATTCTTTAGGTTCAGATAATCCAACAAAAATTGTATTTCCTGTTTGGATAGCTACAATTTGTGCAGCAGTAGCGCGGAATAACTGTTGCTATGTTATTAATTAAGTTTAGTAAGAAGGAGTAAAAATGCAAATTATAAATTTTATTTCTAATTTGGCAATGCCACTTATGATTTTATTAATTGTAAGTTATGGTTTAATTCAAAAAAATAAAGTTTTTGATGATTTTTTAGAAGGAGCAAAAGAAGGATTAGAAATTGTAATTAGTATTTTACCAACATTAATCGGATTATTTGTTGCAATTGGAGCTTTAAGAAGTTCTGGTATTTTAGATATTATAATTCGTATTGTAACACCTCTTTTAAATGTTATACATTTTCCAAGTGAACTTATGCCATTAGCTATGTTAAGACCAATTTCAGGAAGCGGATCTATAGCAGTTGCAACTGATATAATGAAGAATTATGGTGTTGATACTCCACTCGGAATAATGGCATCTACTATAATGGGTTCAACAGAAACAACTTTATATACTATTGCTATTTATACAAGCTGTGTGAAAATAAAAAAGACAAGATTTGTTTTACTTGCTTCTTTAGTTGCAGATGTTGTTGGAATGCTTGTAAGTGTAGGAATATGTAGAATTTTGTCGTAAAGTTTTTGTTGACAATTGGAAAAAAATAGGATATAATCCCATTATGATTATAAAAATTTTATTATTTGTTTCAATATTTTTAATTGTTAGAAAATTTATTATTCATCAATTATTTAAACAAATTTCAAAAAGAATTTCAGATTAAACTAAGTTATTAATTTTGTAGAGAAAATATTCCCCCACAAAAATTTAATATTAAAATTTAGTATTTTTTTGTTCGCCCCTAAAAGTAATTTTATTTTTGTTTCTGTATTTTCTCTACAAACACATAATTATCTATGATATGTTTCACCATTTGCAATTTTAAAAGCTCTAAAAATTTGTTCCAAAAGAAAAACACGAATTAGTTGATGGGGAAAAGTCATTTTAGAAAAGCAAAGTTTTAAATTGCACGAATTCAAAATTTCTTGATTTAAGCCCAAAGAACCACCAATAATAAAAGTAATATTACTAGACTCCATTGAAATTTTTTCAATTTCTGCAGAAAAATCCTCAGAAGAAAATTGCTTTCCGCTTAAGTCTAAAGCAATTACGTAAGAATCCTTTTTAATATGTTCTAAAATAGACTTGCACTCTTTTGATTTAATTGCATTTTCTAAACTTGGATTCAAATTTTCTGGAATTTTTTCATCTGGTAACTCGAGCATATTTAACTTGCAATAACGAGATAATCTCTTACTATATTCTTCAACTGCAGATTTTAAATACATTTCTTTTAATTTACCTATGCAAACAATTTGAATATTTAACATATTTATTACTCCTTAAATGTTACTATTTAGCCCTAAATTACATATCAAAAAGTTTAATATATTTTTTATTCATTAAATTTCAATTAATTTACTATGTACTTCTCTACTAGCTACACTCAAATTCATACTAGTTTTATCAAAAGAATTATTAGCAATTAACTCATCTAAAACTGTTTGATAAGCAAGTTCTGGAAAATTACTCTCTTTACTTAAATGACCTAGCATAGCATTTTTAAGACCTGACTTTAGCAAATGAGAAATTGTTTTTCCAGCCATTTCATTAGAAAGATGTCCAGTTGGACTAGCAATTCTAGATTTTAAAACAAAAGGGTAAGAAGAACAGCGTAACACTTCTGGGTCATAATTAGCTTCTATCATAATAAATAAGCTTTCTTCTAACTGTTTTAAAATATCATTTGTAATATGACCAATATCTGTTACAATACTAATTTTTTTATCATCTTTCCAAATATTAAAACCACAAGGGTTAGCAGCATCATGTGGAATTGAAAATGGTTTAATATCCAAATCACCTATAGAAAATTTATCTGCAATTTTGAAAGTTTTAACATTTTTACTATCTATTTTATCTCTTTGCTTTGGCATAGCATCTAAAGTTTCTTGATTAACAAACACAGGCAAATCAAACTTCTTAGAAAAAGTCCCTAAACCTTGTACATGGTCTGTGTGTTCATGAGTCACTAAAATACCATCTAAAGAAGAAGGCTCTACATGGATATCAAATAAAGCCTTTTCAATTTTTTTACTACTAACACCAGCATCAATTAATAGCTTTGTATTTGGAGTTTCAACAAATAAACTATTACCACTACTACCACTATATAAACTACAAAAATTTACCATGATTTTATTTTCCTTTGTTTATATTCTATATATACTTTATAATTATTTAAAGCTAAATTAATATAGTTTTTTAAGTATGAATACTTATTCCACGACTCTTTTGATTTTTGCTCCAATATTTCTAAATTTAGTCTCAATATCCTCATATCCTCTATCAATATGTTGCAAATTATATATTTCAGTTGTTCCTTCGGCTACTGTTCCAGCAATAACAAGAGCGGCTCCAGCCCTTAAGTCAGATGAATACACAGGTGCACCAGTTAATTTTTTAACACCTTCAAAAAAAGCAGATTTTCCTTGTGCTGTAATTTTTGCTCCCATTTTATTTAACTCATCTGTATATTGAAACCTAGACTCCCAAATACTTTCATGTATCATACTATTTCCATTTGCTAAAGAAAGTACAACACCCATTTGAGGTTGTAAATCTGTTGGAAAACCAGGATAAGGTAAAGTTTTTATTGTAGCTTTATTTGGTCTTTTATTACACCAAACATGAATACTATCAATATTATCTTCTACATTTCCCCCAACTTCGATTATTTTAGCAGTTACAGATTCTAAATGCTTTGTTATGCAATTTTTAATTATTAAATCACCTTTAGTTGCTACTGCTGCAAGCATAAAAGTACCTGCTTCAATTTGGTCGGGAACAACACTATAAGTAGCATTTCCGCGTAATTTTTCTACACCATTAATTTTTATAACATCTGTTCCCGCTCCTCTAATATCTGCTCCCATTGTGTTTAAAAAGTTTGCAACATCAACAATATGTGGTTCTTTAGCAGCATTATCAATTATAGTAGTACCTTTAGCTAAAACACTTGATAGCATAACATTAATAGTTGCACCAACAGAAACAATATCCATATATATTGGGCATCCCTTTAATTTTTTAGCTTTAGCATAAATTTTACCTTTTTCTACGGTAACACTAGCACCTAATCTTTCAAAACCTTTAATATGCTGGTCAATTGGTCTTGCTCCTAATTTACAACCACCAGGCATACCAACTTCAATTTCTCCTTTTCTACTTAACATTGCTCCAATAATATAGTAAGAAGCTCTAAATTTACTAGTTAAATCTAAAGGAGCCTTTGTGGTTGTTAAGTTTGATGTATCTATAGTAATACTATTTTTATTATTCCAAGTTATTTTTGCACCTAATTTTTCCAAAATTTCACAAGATATTTTTATATCGCTTATATTTGGCAAGTTTTCTATTGTACAACTGCCATCAATTAAAAGTGTGGCAGGTAAAATAGCAACGGCAGCATTTTTTGCACCACTAATTGTCACTTCACCTTTTAAAGGTGTTGGACCTTCTACAACTAATTTTTCCAATTAAATAACCCCCAGTATTGTGTTTCCATTAAAAAAGAGTGTAGCATAAAACACTCTTTATTTATTAGAATATATCATAAAGTTATTCGGTTTGCAACTATTTTTTTGCAGTAATTAAACCACTTTTTGTGAAAAATTCTAATAATTTAAATTTAAACTGAATTTGTTGGTCAGATTGCTCAGAAATAAGTGCAAATTCTTCTTCAGATAAATCTTCTTTCATTAATTCTTTAGATTCGTCAGGTACTACACCTGAAGAAATATCTACAAAGCATAATGGAGGAAACATTACACACCACCAATTTTGACCTTTAGCTTCACCAATTTCAACTTTTAAGGCATCATAATATCCAGCAGGTAAAGAAATATCACCATAATTTTTTGTTGGAAATTCAAAATTACCAATATTAACTTTTACAGCATAAGAATATCCTTGTTCCTGTACAGTATTAGAAGCAATTTGCTCAAAAGTATCAATATTTTGCTCAGCAACTAAAATAGCCTCTTGCTTTGTTTTGCAATCTTTACAAATAGAATTCATATAATTTAATAAATTATCACGGACAACGTACTTTAAATCTTGATCTTCTTTACTATTACTATTTGCAATAACATGTAAACGAAATACACTATTAGCAATATCGGTAGAAACATTTTGTGCATAGGAAATAGCACAAATAGAAATATATATAAAAAGAAGAAAGCTTAAAATAATTACCATTTTAAAATTTTTTTTCATATGTTACCTCCTAAAATATCTTTTTCAAAAATATTCTTTATATTAATTATTAACAATTTAGAAAATTTTATACTTAAAAGAAAAAATAATAATTGTCGAAAAAAGTAGATGAATTTTATTTGAAATAATATTGACATATTTGTAAATAAATGGTAAAATTTACCAGTAAACAAAAAGACAAAAAACATTATTTCCGTAAATTAAAAAGGAAAGGAAGATATTACAGATGAAACAAGAAAAAAGTACAAAAGAAAAAATATGTGTTTTTTATGCAAGTGATTATCATTTTGAAATGATAAGCTTACCATATATAAATAAAAGAATGGAAGATAAAGATAAAATTATTATTTTAACGGAAAATAATTTAGAAAAAACCATGAAATCACTATTAGATAAAACAAATTTAAAAGAGGAAAAAAAGCAAAAAATACTAAATTTAGATTGGAAAAATAAAAACTTAGAAGAATTAAAAAATATAAAAAATATTGAAAAAGATGCAAAAAACGTAGTTATCTTCATAAAAGGGAAAGAAAAATATATTAATAGAATAAATCAAAATTTAGAAGAATTTCTTCCAGAAAATAAAGATATAAAAATAGTCAATTGCTATAATATAGAAGAAGTTGGAGAAAATATGGAAGATATTTTAGCAAAACATCAAAAAATATTAAGAACTGCAGGAGAAAAAGAAATAAACAAATTCTAATAAAATAGTTGATAATTTTTTTAAAATAGTGTATAAATAATAGAACAAGAAAAAAGATGAAAGGAAGATGACTATGGAAAAAAGACTAGAAGAATGCAAAGCTATTTTAAAAAAATATGGGCAAGAGCATTTATTAAATCATTATGAAGGATTAGATGAAATACATAAAGAAAAATTACTAAATCAAATAGAAGATATTGATTTTGAATTAGTAAATAATTTATATGCACATACAAAAAAAGAGTCAAAGCAAGGAGAAGATAAAATAACTCCAATAGATTATTTGGATAAATATAAATTATATGATGATTATAAATATTATGAAAATATTGGGAAAAAAGCAATCCAAGAAGGAAAATTAGCAGCTGTAACAATGGCTGGTGGTCAAGGAACAAGATTAGGACATAATGGACCAAAAGGAACTTATGACATTGGATTAGACTCACATAAATCACTTTTTGAATTATTATGCGATAGTTTAAAAGAAGCAGGTAAAAAATATGGAGTTACTATTCCATGGTTCATAATGACAAGTAAAGAGAATAACAAAGCTACAATAGAATTTTTTGAAAAAAATAAATATTTTGGATATCAAAAAGACAAAAATATATTTTTCTTTATTCAAGGTGAATTACCTATGGTAGATACAGAAGGAAAAATATTAATAGGAGAAAATGGTTTAATTAAAGAAGCAGCAGATGGACACGGAGGAATTTACGAATCTTTAGTTAAAAGTGGCATGACACAAAAAATGAAACAAATGGGTATTGAATGGGTATTTATTGGAGGAGTTGACAACTGCTTAGTAAAAATGGTCGACCCTGTTTTAATGGGAATTGCAATTAGCAAGGGTGTAGGTGTTGCATGTAAATCAGTTGTAAAAGCAAATCCTCATGAAAAAGTAGGCGTATTTTGTAGAAGAAATGGAAAACCAAATGTTATAGAATATTCAGAAATAACAGAAGATATGGCAGAAGCATGTGACGAAAATGGTGAATTGCTTTATGGCGAATCTCACATTTTATGCAATTTGTTTAATGTAAATATTATAGAAAAAATGGGAGCTAATCCTTTACCATATCATGTTGCATTTAAAAAAGCTACATATATAGATAAAGATGGTAATTTGGTTGTACCAGATTCTCCAAATGCATATAAATTTGAAGCATTTTTATTTGATGCTTTTGGCGAAGTTGATGATATGGCAGTTCTTCGTGTAAAAAGAGAAGAAGAATTTGCACCAGTTAAAAATGCTGATACAGCAGGTGTTGATTGCCCTAAAACTGCAAGAGAACTATATAAAAAGTTTTATAATTTGGATTAAAAAAATTAATATAGTAGTAAATAAAACAGAAACCAGCAGAATCTGACTTTGTTGGTTTTTTTGTTAAATAAATTACACTTAAAATCCCTTGCTAATTCTTTTCTGATAAAGTATAATAATCTTATCAAATAGTAAAGGAGAGATAAAAATGAATTATTTAGAAGAATACCAAAAATGGTGTGAAAGTCCAGAATTTGATGAAGAAACAAAACAAGAGTTATTAAGTATTAAAGGAAATGAAGAAGAAATAGAAGACAGATTTTACAAAGAATTAGAATTTGGAACAGCAGGTTTAAGAGGAATAATAGGAGCAGGAACAAACAGAATGAATAAATACACTGTAGGAAAAGCAACTCAAGGTCTAGCTAATTACATTTTAGAACAAGGAACACAAGACAAAGGAGTAGCAATAAGCTATGACTCTAGAAAAATGTCAAAAGAATTTAGCATGCAAACAGCTTTAATACTATGTGCAAATGGTATAAAAGCATATTTATTCGAAAATTTAAGACCTGTACCAGAATTATCATTTGCAGTTAGAAATTTAGGTTGTACAGCAGGTGTTATGATAACAGCTAGCCATAATCCACCTAAATACAATGGATATAAAGTATATTGGGATGACGGTGCACAAATAGTATCTCCAAAAGATAAAGATATAATTAATAAAGTAAGAGCAGTAGAAAGCTTCAATGAAATAAAACAAATTACAGAAGAAGAAGCAATTCAAAAAGGTTTATTAAATATAGTTGGAACAGAAATGGATGACAAATATCTATCAGTTTTAAAAAATGCTGTATTAAATCCACAAATTATGCGTGAACAAGGGAAAAAATTAAAAATTGTTTATACTCCATTACATGGAACAGGAAATACAATAGCAGAGAGACTTTTCAAGGAATTAGGATTAGAAAATGTATATGTAGTACCAGAGCAAAAAGACCCAGATGGTAATTTTCCAACTGTAGATTATCCAAATCCAGAAGATCCAAAAGCATTCAAGTTAGCTTTAGAATTAGCTAAAAAAGTAGATGCAGATGTTGTTTTAGCCACAGATCCAGATGCAGACCGTTTAGGTATATTCGCGAAAGACACAAAAACAGGAGAATACATGAGTTACACAGGAAATATGTCAGCTCTATTAATTGCAGAATATAGAATTTCACAAATGAAAGAAAAAGGCATTTTGCCATCAAACGGTATGTTTATTACAACTATAGTATCTTCAAATTTAGCAAAAGCTATAGCACAATATTATAATTTAGAGTGCATAGAGGTATTAACTGGTTTCAAAAATATAGGTGCTGTAATGAAAAAAGCAGAAGAAAACAAGGACAAAACCTATGTATTTGGATATGAAGAAAGTTATGGTTGTCTAATTGGAGATTATGCAAGAGATAAAGATGGAATAGCAGCAGTTATGGCTCTTTGTGAGGCAGCATGCTATTATCAAGCACAAGGAAAGACATTATGGGATGTTATGTATGATATATATGAAAAATATGGATATTATAAAGAAGAACAAGTATCAATTGTAAGAGAAGGCGCTCAAGGAGCACAAGAAATTAAAAATATGATGACAAAAATGAGAAATACCAATATAGAATCAATAGGAAATTATAAGGTATTAACTTTCAAGGATGTAGAAAAAGATATAGTAAAAAATATGCAAACTGGCGAAACTACAAAAACTGGTTTACCACAATCAAATGTACTATATTATGAACTTGAAAACGATGCATGGTGTTGTATAAGACCATCTGGAACAGAGCCTAAAATCAAGCTATATATGGGTGTTAAAGGAAATACAGAACAAGAGGCTAATAAACAATTAAAAGAGTTAAAAGAAGCTATGCTTAAAATTGTGGAACAATAGTAAATTTGCAAAGAAATTTGAATTTTGGTATAATATTAATATAAAATTTTCTAGTAAGGCAAGAATATAGTTTTACCTTACTAGAAAATATGTGCTTATAGCTCAGCAGGATAGAGCAGTCGCCTCCTAAGCGACCGATGGGGGTTCGAGTCCCTCTAGGCACACCAGCAAAATAATGATGTCCTAAAATATAAATAAAATTTAGGGCATCATTATTTTAATTCGCTTTAGCGTGTCGAGCAAAAAGCGAGACAAAAAACCGCTCGCTATGCGAG
>CAZASP010000026.1:0-14021 GCA_964487865.1 uncultured Clostridium sp.
TGTTAATATAAGTGTTACTGTTAATAGTGCAAAAATAATACTTATAATATATACAGATATTATGTAAGGCTTATATATTTTTGTTTTTTCAAATCTCATTATGCTATATATTATATATATCATCCCTGAAACAATTGTAGGTACAAGATATCTAAAATCCATTGTACAGGTAAAAGGTAATGTAATATTACCATACATATACATTATAATATATCCTATCCATAAGAAAAAGAACATCCAAAAATATATTTTATTTTTTATGTTTTTTCTAAATAATACATAAAACAAGCTAATCATACTAATTAATATTATAATAACATTAACCCATTTTAACATTATAGGTACTATTATATTTCCTTTTTTTATACCAAATTCACCAAATAATGAAGATTTTATGATATATGCAATTATATTAGAATCTGTCTTTATATCTGACCTTCCATTTCTTCCAATTGTACAAAAGTCATTTTTTAATAACTCATCAGAAAATATATTAAATCTATTAAATAGCGAATCCTTGCAATTTTGTGCTTCCAAAGGTTTAGGTACATAGAACAGTTCCTGATTAAATAATAACTTATTTCTAATACTATAAGAAAGTCCTAAAGTCAAAGCAATTATTCCAAATACTACAAATTTTAATATATATTTTTTTACTGTCCCTTTTAAACTTTTTTCAACTCTAAAATCTTTTATAAATTTATATATAAAAACAAATGCTATTGGAAATGCAATTATCGTGCCTGATATTTTTGATAGTGCACATAGAGCTGTTAACAGAGCTAATATTATAGTATTCTTCCAGTTAGTGTTTTTATACCACTTTATTAAGTACAAAGTTGCTAAAAATGTAAACATAACTGTTATTATATCATTATTTATGCTTCCTGATAATATTATAAAAGTAGGGTGTATAGCAACAATTAACATTACTATTATTTTGTATATGTCTTTTACATTCATTTCCCTTAATATACAATATACTATTAACATTATTAAACTTGAATATATAGCTGTTAATACTTGTATGCCCTCTTCACTTGTAGCTATATCTATACCACATAATGTATTTATCTTTAACCAAATTGCTGAAATTATATGATGTAACGGTTGTTGATATCCGTTGAAATTCATTATTTTTAGGTAATTTTCCTGTTTTATAAATTGTTTCTATATAACTAAGATGTCCGCTACTATCATTTGTACCAACATCATGTTGTCTTACATTAATTGGTGTATATAGTATATATACTGTTCTTAATATTAATCCGATTAATATAATAATTATTATAATCATTTTATAATTAATTTTTTTATTATTTCTATATTGTTTAGTTACTAAAATTGCTCCTATAAAAATTGCTAAAAATACTGCTATTATTCCAACATTTTTTATAATATCTACTTTTATATTTTTGTTAAAAAGACAATAACTTAATAAATACCAAATAATTATTAAAATACTTCCTATTATAATAGGATTGTGAATCAAGTTATAAAGATATCCTTTCTTTTGGTCATTTTTTTCTTTCATATTTTCCCCTAATACTTAAATATAATTTATTTTCTTGCTTCCTCATTGTATTCTTTTTCTGTATTAACATTCCAAATATTAGATTTATCAGTTACATTATTATTTATATTCTTTACCGCTTCAAAAGCAGTAGCCATAGAATGATCCATATTATTATATCTATGTTGACCATTTCTACCAATACAATATAAATTATCAAAACTATCTAAGTATTCTATAAGTTTATCCATTTCAGAATATGTATCAAAATATGCAGGATATGCTTTTTTTATTTTTTCTCTATGCGAATCTAAAATATTAGCCTTCTCTATAATACCCATTTTTACTAATTCATCAGAAGCAAAGTCTATAAATTCTTTATCTTCCATATTCCAATACTTGTCTCCTTCTTCACAAGTATACTCTAACCCTATCCAAACAGTATTTTCAGCATCTTTTACCATATATGGTGACCAGTTGTTAAATATTTGTATTCTTAATAGTTGTACCTCAGGCTCATGAACATATATCCAACAATCAGGAATTATATTACCTAAAGTTTTTATATCTGTTTCATTTTTTAAATTCATTTTATTTACTAATAAGCCCACAGTCATGAAATCTCTATATGGAAGACCTTTTGCAATTCTTATCATTTCTTGTGGTATATCTTCTCCTTGCATTCCACATACTAAATCTTTTACTGGCATAGTAGAAATAAATATATCTCCCTCTATATTCACATCCTGTCCATCTTTTTTACATTGTACGGAAACTATTTTCCCATTTTTTATATTAATCTTTTCAACTTTATAACCTTTTTGTATTTTTCCACCTTTTTTTTCAACTCTTTTTGCTAATGTTTCCCAAAGCTGACCTGGCCCAAATTTAGGATACCAAAATTGTTCTATCAAAGATGTTTCCGTATTTTCTGCTTTCTTTCTTCTAAATATTTTATTAAACATATCTTTAATAATTGCGGTTATTGAAACTCCTTTTACTCTTTGTGCTCCCCAATCAGCAGATATTTCGCTTGCTTTTCTTCCCCATAGTCTTTCAGTATAGTTTTTAAAAAACATATTATATAGTTCTTTTCCAAATCTATTTATATAAAAATCTTCTAATGAGTTTTCTTTTTTCTTAAATATTACTGCCTTTAAATAGCTAAATCCAACTTTTATAGTTCTTATTAATCCCATATTTTTTAATGTCTGCCATTTTAAACTTACAGGATAATCGAAAAATTTTTTTATAAAATAAATTCTTGATACTCTTTGACGTATAAGCATAACTTCATCTTCTGTATTTGGATTAGGACCATCCTTTGATAATTCCTTTTCTCTTCCTAGCTTTTCATCATCAAATGAATTTACTCCTTGTAATGGCATAAGTTCTTCCCAATATTTCATTACTTCTTGGTCTTTTGAAAAAAATCTGTGTCCTCCTATATCCATCCTATTGCCATTATATTTTACAGTTTTAGATATTCCTCCTATTTCTTGTGTTTCTTCTAAAATAGTAACATCATATTCATTTTTATTATCTAATAATTTATCTGCAGCAGTTAATCCTGCTGGTCCCGCTCCAATTACTATTATTTTTTTCATTTTACACTTTTCTTCCTTTTTAAAATATTATACCATTTGCTAAATTTTTTAGATATTTTCCATATTCTGTTTTTAAAAATGGCTTTATTATTGTTATCAATTCTTCTCTATTTATCCATTTTTTTCTAAATGCAATTTCTTCTGGGCAAGATACTTGCATTCCTTGTCTATTTTCTATTGTTCTAACAAAATTTGCTGCCTCCAATAAATCTGCATGTGTTCCAGTATCAAACCATGCTAATCCTCTACCCATTCTTTCAACTTTTAATTGTTTTCTATTCATATATTCTTCATTAATTGAAGTAATTTCTATTTCTCCTCTTGCTGATGGTTTTATATTTTGAGCAATTTCAACAACACTATTTGGATAAAAGTAAAGACCTGGTACACATAAGTTTGATTTTGGATTTTCAGGTTTTTCTTCTATTGATATAGCGTTACCATTTTTATCCATTTCAACTACACCATAAGCTTTTGGATTGTTCACGGGATATCCAAATATAGTAGCTTTTTCATGGTCTGCACTTACTCTTTCTAATTTTTCTGTAAGACTTTGTCCAAAAAATATATTATCTCCTAATATCATTGCTACATCGCTATTACCTATAAATTCTTTACCAACAATAAATGCATCTGCAAGTCCTCTTGGTTTATCTTGAACAGCATATTGGAATTTCATTCCCCACTTTACTCCATCTCCTAGTAGTTCTTTAAATACATTAATATCTCTTGGTGTAGATATAATTAATACCTCTCTTATATTTGATAACATTAAAACTGACAATGGATAATAAATCATTGGTTTGTCATACACTGGCATGATCTGTTTTGAAACTGCAAGAGTTAATGGATATAAACGCGTTCCACTTCCTCCTGCTAAAATAATTCCTTTTCTTTCTTTCATTTTCTACAATCCTTTCTTTTTACATTTTTCCTTCTTTTATTAAATATCTTTTTAATGCATCTTCCCATTCAGGAACTTCAATTCCTTGGGTTAGCAATTTTTCTTTTGATAATTGTGAATTTTTTGGTCTTTTGGCTTGTGTAATTTTCATCATTTCTATATATTGTTCTGTTGTTACTGCATTTACATGACAATTTATTCCTGCATACTCAAAAATTGCTTTTGTAAAATCGTACCATGTTGTATATCCTTGATTTGTTGCATGATAAATACCATATGGTATTTGCTTTTCTATAGCTTGTCCTATGATGTTTGCCAAGTCTTCTGCATAAGTTGGTGAACCATGTTGGTCTGCAACTACACTTATTTCATCTTTATCTTCACCTAATTTTAACATAGTCCTTACAAAGTTATTTCCATCTCCATATAACCATGCTGTTCTAAATATATAATATTTATCTGTGTTTTCCTGTACTTGTTCTTCTCCATGTAATTTTGTTATACCATAAGCTGTTATAGGTGCTTTAGGGTCATCTTCTTTATAGTCTTTTTCAATATCTAGTTCTCCTCCAAATACATAATCTGTACTAATATGAACCAAAACAGCATCATTTTCTTTTGCTGCTTTTGCTAGATTCCCTGGTCCATTTGCATTTATTTTTTCCACAATTTCTCCTGCTGTTTCTGCTTTATCAACTGCTGTAAATGCCGCACAATTTATAATATAATCTGGACTTACCTCTTTTGTTAATTTTAAAACCGCTTCTAAATCTGTTATGTCTAAATCTTTTACATCTGTACAAATTAGTTCATTTCCTGTTAACCTATTTTTTACTGATTTAGCTAACATTCCATTACTTCCCGTTATTAATATTTTCATTTACTTTTCTCCTTTCTATTTTACTAGTTATTTTATATATTCCATTTGTAGCAAGTATTAAAAATACTGGATACAAACAATAAATATATCTTGATTTAATTTCCCATATTAGATAAAAACAACCCATACCTATTATAAAATATAATAATAAATCTCTTTTATTTTTAATTTCTTCATCTTTTTCTTTTGAAATTATTCCTATTAATGCTAAAAGTGCTATTACAAAGTATTGTCCTTTCATTATATAATCAAGCGCTTTTCTTATTTTTGATGTTTCAGGATTTAACAATTTGCTTGTTAATGGTGTTTCATAATAATATACATTATTTCCACCTGCTCCAAAAGCATATCTTTCTACTTGATAAGTACCTTCGGTCCATAGCCAATATTCTTTTTTTACGAGCAGTTTTGCTAAACGCTTAGGTCCTAGTTCTTTTACTCTGTTTATAATATCATTTGGTCTCCAATTAACTGAATGAGATTGATCTTGAAATCCAAATTCTTTTTCATTTATTCCCATTTGTAAAAATGACCATATTGGGTATTGCATTTTTTCTCCGCTTTCAGGTATAAAATGTTTTTGTATTGGTATATAAAGTAGATTGCATATCGCAAATACTGCTAATACAATAGATACTATTTTAAAATTATATTTTTTCAATATCAAAAACATGCATTCTGCAATTATCAATATAATTCCTACGGGTCTTATTATAAATTGCAAAAACGATAGCAAAGATAATAATATAATATCTTTTACATCATATTCATTTTTTGTTAGGATATATAAAATTATTGTTATTAATGTTACAAATATAACATCATTATAAGCCATATTTACATACATAAATGTTGATATTGATGATATCCCTAATAATAAAACTAAGTTATTATTTTCTTTGTATATATTTTTATATATCATGTATGCAAAATAAATTGTTACTATATTACAAACTACATTAAACAACTTTATAATTAATACACCATCATGAATTTTTAACAATAAATAAAATATTATACTAATTGGTAGATTATTTGGATATCGTTGTAAATATTCTATTCCTGTCTTAAAACCGGATTGCACTATATCTAAAACAGCTTCCATATCTGAAAAAGGTTTAATAGGAACCATTTTCAAATATATAAATTCTGCTATAAAATATATTGCAAATAATACTAAATTAATGTATTTATTTTTTATAAATTTACTAATTGCAACTATTATCACTAGCCATAGTATATTAAGGATAATTCCTAAATAATTATATACATTAATTGCTTGAAACCCAGCACTATCAATATATAGATAAACAGAATTAATACAAAGCATTCCAATTACTATAACTATTAATAATATTCTTACAAAATTAATAGAAATGTTATGTATTACTTCATTTATTTTGTCTATGAATTTGTTCATATTTTACCTATTTGACCTTTCAACTTTACCTTAAATTCATTAGGCATATAATTATACTTTTTCTTTTTTAAAAACGATTAATTTGCTAATTGCATAATTCAAAACAATAGTTAACACTTGAGTAATAAGTTTTGTAATATATTCATTTATATGCAATACTCTTGTCATAAAGACATATGCTCCTATGTCACATACTACTAAAGTAAATACTCTTCCTAGCATGAAAGATGCTATTTCTTTAAAAAATTCCTTTTTGGTATTTGTTTTTCTTTCGAAAACATATAACTTATTTGTTATATATGCAAATATTACTGCAACTATCCATGCGATTACTTGGCTAATTATATCATTAATTTTAAACCAATTAAAGCAGATAGTAAATGTAATAAAATTTACAAGTGTAGAACATCCTCCAAAAAATAAATAATTAATTGGTTCTTTATATTTCATATAAAATTCTTTAATTTTTTCCATTCTATTTCCTATCCTTTATTCATTTATGTTTATTTTTTTATCAATTATGTATTCTGGTCTATGTTTAGATTCATCATAAATACGTCCTACATATTCAGACAATATCCAAATTGATAATAATTGAACACCTGCAAAAAATGTTACTGTTACCATTATTGATGTCCAACCTGCTGATAATTGGTTTAGTTTAAATGCAAATGAAACCAATGCATAAATTAAAATTGCCATTGATATGAATATTGATATAAAGCCTATCACTCCAACTAATTTTAACGGTTTTCTTGAAAAACTTATTATTCCGTCAGATGCTAATTTTATCATTTTCTTTAAAGGATATTTTGTTTCCCCTGCAAATCTTTCTTTTCTTTCATATTCAAATGCCTTTTGTTTGTATCCAACCCAACTAAATAAACCTCTTAAAAATTTGTTGTGTTCTGGCATTGAATTAATAGTATCCACTACTTTTCTATCAACTAACCTGAAGTCTCCTGTATCTTTAGGTATTTCAACATCTGATAATGCATTTAATGTTCTATAAAACATTTTTGCTGTTAATAGCTTAAATTGTGATTCTCCTTCTCTTTTCTTTCTCTTTCCATAAATAACTTCATAACCTTCTTCCCAGAATTTTAACATCTCTGGTATTAATTCAGGTGGGTCTTGTAAATCCGCATCTATAATAACTATTGCATCTCCTGTTACATATTTTAATCCAGCTGTAACGGCTGCTTGATGCCCAAAGTTTCTAGAAAATGAAATTACTTTTACATCTTTATCTTCTTTTGCTATTTTTTCTAGTATTTCTAATGTTTTATCTTGACTGCCATCATTTACAAATATTATTTCTTTTTCATATCCTTCAATTTTTTCCAAACATGCTTTTACTCTTTTATAACATTCTTCTGCTACTTTTTCTTCATAGTACATTGGTATTACAACTGATATTTTACTCATAATATTATAATTTTCCTCCTTTACTCACCATATCATATCATTTATGACAAAAAAGTACAAGCCTAAACTTGTACTTTTTAATATTATTTACTTTTACTCTAATGGTCTTGGAGCCTTAACTGTTGGCATGTTTTCATATACTGGAATTAAGAATGTAAAATTACAATCCACAAGACCCGCTGATTTATACGCTCTATATATTTTCATACCTTCACTGTTCGCTGCATGAATATTTTGCATGTATTGGTTATTATACAAATTATTTTTTTGTACAACATTATATTTTTGGAAATATGGTGTTACTTGTCCAACACTTAAATATCCATTCCTTAAAAAAGCTGCTCCTCCTCTAATTGAATCTGCTTGCGAAAACCATCCATGCTTATATGCATATTCTGCTCCTCTTCGAATTGCTTCATCTCCATTTCCACTTACATTTATATTAAATAAGTTATATACAGTTGTTCCATTATATGAATAGCCGTTTAATGTACCTCCACCTTCTTGTATTATTCTTGAAGCTAAATGGAATGGACTTATGTTACTTGCTTTTGCTGCTTCTAATATAGCATTTATGCAAGAATCATTATCAATAAATGAGCCTTTTACCATTTTCTTTATATCATCCCAAGAACCTGAACTTGATGAAATATCTTGGAATTGGAATATATAATCATCTTCAAAACTATTCCTTGGATCCATCATATATGCGATAGCTGCTTTTGATGCTCTATACCAACTAAGGGATGCATCATATCTTGTAGCATCTACTCTCCACTGATTTCCTTTTTGTGTTAAACTTCTTGGACTACCATTCACCATTTGGAATTCTCCATCTATTGCAGAATCCCAATTAAGTCCTGTATAATATATGTTTATTTTCCAATTTGGATGTCTTCTTTGAACATCTTGCAATACATTTTTTATATTTGGATATTTTGATTCATTTAATTCTTTATAGTTTCCGTTACTTGGAGTTACAAACTTAAATCTTTGCGAATCTCCACCTGTTTTTGTATTTAGCTGTAAGGTATTTCCTTTTGTAATACTACTATTTTTAGTATCTATATAAAAGTTTCCTGTTTGCGATTTTATATTATAAGTTCCATCTTGTAAGTCTTCTATTATCCATTTTTGTGCATTGTTATTGTCTTGAATATCATATATTTGAATAGCTTTCCCTATTGCTCCTTGTCCACCTTCTACATATAATGCTTTGCCAGAATGTAATCCTACTATTGTATAATTTTTACTTTTACTATCATAAGTTACTTGGAATCTTTGATTATCTACAAATTCAGTATCACCCCTTTTCCAAAGTTGAGCCACTGTATTATTCGCAGTCCATCCTCCATAAATATCCAACACTAGGTCTTGGTCTTTATATGTTTGAATTTCATAAGTTCCATCATCTATAACTTGATATTCAGTCGGTTCAAAAACAAATTCTCTCCAAGGTTTACTCTCATCACCAAATATTTGAATATTAATACCATTTTCAGGTTTTTCTCCCCAAATATCTAAATATTTTTCACTACTTCTTGATATAATATTAAATGTATTTACTTTTCCTTCTACTGGTTTTAAATACCATTGTTGATTAATGTCGTTTGTTTCTGTAAATTGAATTACATTTGTTCCATCTTCTTTTTTGCTCTTGTATACATCTAATACTTTTTTAGAATGTATAGCTTTTATTGTGTAGTATCCATCTCCTATATATTTTACATAGAATTTCTGATTTTTTGAGTTACCATCTCTATATATTTGTAAATTAGCTTCATCTTCACATCCGCCATAATACACGTCAAGTACCATGTTACTATTAATTGCTGATTTAATTTTATATACGCCCTCGTTGATTTGCTTTTCTGGTTCGTATGACTGTTGAGGTGGTTGAGGCTCTTTGGGTTCTTCGTTAGGCTTTATACTTGGTGGTACATTTGGAACTTTTTCATTTGATTTATTTAATTTGAATTTTTGATTATTTCCATTATTTTCCTGAAATATTTCTACTCTCGTTCCACTTTTGGTACTTGCTCCATGTATGTCTAAATTCAAGCCACTACTTTTAGAAACAATATTATAGTATCCATTTCCTAATGCTTGAATTGTCCATTTTTGATTATCTTGGTTGTTTGATTCATATTGTGTTACCTTTGTTCCATTTGTTTTACCATTATCATATATATCAAATACCTTATTAGAGTGAAGAGCCATTATTGTATAATACCCATCTGCCGTACGTTTAAACTTAAATTGTTGGTTATTTGATGCTGTATCTCCTTTATCCCAAATTTGTATTTCTGCTCCATTTGTAACGGATGCTCCAACTATATCTAAACATTTCTTTGAATCTATCATAGCTTCTATTTCATAATTGTCTTCTTCTAATACTTTTTCAAATCTATATTTTTGGTTAAAAGTTCCATTCCCACTACCATTATACACTTCTACCTTAGTTCTATCTATATTATCGCCACCATGAACATCTAAGTACATTCCATAGCTTTTAGATATAATATTAAACGTCCCATTACCTGCCTCTTTTATCGTCCACTTTTGACTATCTTGATCTTTTGAATCATTTTGTATTACTTTTGTTCCATTTGTTTTACCATTCTCATATACCTCTAAAGCTTTTCCCGAATGAAGTGCTACTATCGTATAATATCCGTTTTCATATGTAACTCTAAATTTCTGATTATCATTGTTGTTTCTACTAAAAATTTCAAGTTCAGCTCCATTATTGTTAGTTGCACCACTTATATCTAAATATTTGTCCTTTCCAACTTCTGTTTTTATTTCATAAATTCCATCAGAAATTGTCTGTTGAGAATTTATCTTTTGCTCTTGTGATTGTACAATAGGTATAAAGAAATTTATAATTAAGATTGCTGAAATAAAAACGATAAATATTTTTTTACCTTTCATTTTATTATCACCTCATTTTAAATTTATTTATTTCCTACCATAATTTTTTATATGCAACATTCACATCTGCATTACCATTAATCCCTTCAACCCATCCTGTAGATGAATATTGCCATATATCATGTTCTCCTGCATATTTATATACATCTTTTGGTATATTTCCATCATTTTGCCCCCATGCTGCAATCCATATTGAATAATCACTTGGAATTTGATTCATATCAATTTCACTTAAAGCCCAATTTTTAAAAGTATAAATACCAACTTTATATCCTGCATTTTTTAATGTCTCACCAAATATCAAACATATATTAGTTTTTTGCTGTTTGCTTAAACCTGATTGATATTTAGGGTCTTCTATGTCTAGAAAAATTGGCAATTCAAATTTTCTTCCTCCCAATGCCGAAATTAACGCATTTGCTTCTCTTCGAGCATCATCATCAGATTGTGCATATGAATATAAATATGCTCCTATTGGAATGTTATGTTGTTTTGCAAGATTATAATTTCTTTCAAACTGTTTGTCTAATGTAAAACTATTTTTACTAGTACTAAACCATCCTACTCTATCAATAATAAATTCCATTTGTTTCGATTGTGCTAAAGCATTAAAATTAAGTTCATTATTATGTTCTGACACATCAATTCCAAAATACATTTCTTGAAACTTCCACTTTTCATTATTATTTCCATTCTTTTTATATACCTGTACTTTAGTTCCATTTGAATCACGAGCATCGTAAATATCTAAGCATAATTCATGATTGCATTCAGATGCTATATAATAATATCCATCGCCTGCATCTTCTAGTTTCCATTGTTGCTCTATTGCGCCATCTCTTATTGTATTTTGTATTACTCTGTTACTTCCATCATTTACAACTTCTAATGCCATATTTGAATGGGCAACTTCTATTGTATAAACATTATCCCTTATATTTTTTAATCTAAATTTTTGATTTAGTACATGAAAATTATTCCAAATTTGAACACCTTGTCCTGCTACTTTTGAACCATCTATTACATCTAATGCCATATTGCTTGCTAGTGCCGTTGTAATTTTATATGTACCGTCATAAATTAAAGGATTTTGATTTTTTTGATATGGCTCTATTTTAAACCTTTGCTTTTCCCCCATTGATCTGTGTTTCATCACTAAATTATTTCCATCAATACTCATGCAAAAATTATTCTCATATGTTGCCTCTATTGTATAACTTTCATCTTCTGCCTTTTTAATTTTCCATCTTTGATTATCTCCTCCAACATCTCTATATTCTTGTACTTGTGCTCCATCTGTTCTTTCTACTCTTCTTATATCTAGTGTTCTTCCTGAAAATGTTGGTTTTATTACATATGTTCCATCATCATTATATTTTAATGAAAATACTTGCTCTTTTGTATTAGCTTCTTCAGCTACTTGTATCTCGGTTTCGTCTTTAGCACTTCCACCTTTAACTTCTATAACCTTTCCATCTTCTGATTCTGGACGTATTTTATATTCTCCTTCTGGTATTACAGGACTATTTATATCCTCTTCTTTAATTGGGATAAGTTTGAACTTTTGGTTATTACCACCATGTCCATCATATACTTGTATCTTAGAGCCTTTATTTCCAGCACCTCCAGATACATCTAGATATAATTCACAAGATTTTGAAATTATATTATAGTATTCTCCATCTCCTGATTTTTTTATAATCCATTGCTGATTATCTGCATTTGTTGAATTGAATTGAATTATCTTAGTACCTTTTGTATTATATGCTCCATATACATCTAATACTTTTTGTGAATTTAAATTTTTTATTGTATAATAATTATCATTCTTATTTTTTGTAATTTCAAACTTTTGGTTTTTATTTCCATTCCTTTGCCATATTTGCAAATCAGCACCATCATCCTGTGTTGCTCCAAATATATCAAAATACATATTCATACCAACTGTAGACTGTATTTCATAAATTCCATCTTCTATTGTTTTCTCTGGCTTTATATAGGCATCTTTTAATATGAATTTTTGATTTTCTCCACCGTTATCTTCATACACTTCTATATTTGTTTCATTAGCAGTATATGCTCCATGCACATCTAGATATTTTCCATTACAAACCGAAACTATATTATAAGTTCCATTTCCTGCATCTTTTAATTTCCACTTTTGATTGTCATTGTCAGTATCCTTTTGCATATATTGAGTTACGTTTGTTCCATTAGCATTACCTGAGTCATAAACATCCAAAACTTTTCCAGAATGTACTGCTTTTATTATATAATTATCATCATCTGTTGGTATAAGTTCAAATTTTTGATTATCACTTTTTTTATCTTCAGTAAATAATTCTAAATTTGCTCCATTTTCTATTGATGCTTTATAGATATCTAAGCACTTACTTTTATCAATAGCAGTTTCTATTATATATGTACCTGCTAGACCTTGTTTGTTTACTACTCCATCTAAGTTTGCTTTTGAACTAATTGTATTTGTTTTTTCTTGTTCAACTTCTTTTTGTTTATCTTCTTTTGTTTTTTCTTCTTTCTCTACTATATTATCGTTTTCTTTTTCTTCTTCTAAACTTGTATCATTTTTTTCTTTAGACTCATTCGATTGAGTATTCTCTTCATCTTCTTTTTTGTTATCAACTATATTTTCATTTATTGTATTATTAGTATTTGTTCTATTTTCCTCAGCATTACTTACTACTGGCATAGCTAGATTTAAAAAAAGTGTCAATAATATAATACTACTGCATATCTTTTTCATTTTCCTTCTCCTTCTCCTTTTCATTTTTTCATTTTCATTATACTTGTTTATTCATTATTTTTCAACACTTTTTTACAAATTACTTTTATTTCCATTAATAAATTAGCATATTTGTTCCATTTTGATATAATTCGACATAACATAATACCGAAACTATTAGTAATATTGCTACTAATATTACTATTAAAATGACTTTTATTATTTTATTTTTACTTTCGAACTTTTGTAATAGTTGTGTCCATAATATTCCATTTATTAAAACTAATAAAAAGTCTGTTGTTGCATATATCCTATTCCCAGAAGCATATATTGTTGGTGAAAAACTTATTGTTAATGCTGAGCAAATACTTGCACAATAAATAATTGCAGTTATTATTCCTGTTTTTTTATTTTTAAAAACATATATAAGCTGTGCTGCAATTAGTCCCACTATGAAAGCATTTGCTACCAATTGTACAAACGCTTTTAGACTATATAAGGTATATGTTCCGAATTTTTCAAAAACGTAAAATCTCTCTATACTATTAAATGGTAAAAATTTTGCTAATACATATATTATTGGTAATACTGC
>CAZASP010000027.1:0-13993 GCA_964487865.1 uncultured Clostridium sp.
TCCAAATCTTGATGAAATAGTCCCTGATATTGGCCTAATTAACGAAATCCCTAGGCTTGTAGGTACACTAGTTTCACTAATTATAGTTTTCCCTATATATTTATACGGACCACTAGAATATGAAATATTCTTTTGTTCATATAATTCATCTACGCATTGGCTAACTTCCTTGAATTCAGCTTTTGCAGTTTCATATTTTTCAACTATTCCAATTTTTTCAGAATTCGCACTATCTTTTTCTTTTAATTGATTAACTACACTTTCTGCTTCTTCAAAATTTTCAACATAAACTTTTTCTGTGTTATTGTCAGTTATTGCATAGTATTTGTAATATGCTGTTCCTAATGATGTTACCTTTTCAAAAATCTCATCGTCATTTGTTTCTACATTTCTTTTTAGCAAACAAGATTTATAAGTTGGTAAATCTTTTACTTCAACAAAAGCGACATCCTCTCCATTTCCAGAAGATATATAATCATTTATTCTCTTTTGAAGATTTACTTTATCCCTTGTGTATCCTATTATTTCTCCATTAAGGCTTACACTATATGTTTGTTTATATGTAAATTGTATTACGGCTACAATAACAATAGACGCTACAATTAATATTACAAATAATTTTATGAGTGTTCGTAGTCCTATTACTAGTTTTTTTAATTTATTTATGGTACTATACCTCCAATCTCATTTATAGTTATAACATATTTTTTTTAAATTGTCCAGTTTTATTTTCATTTACATAATTTATAAAATTTTTCAACAAAATCGTTACAAAATAGTAATTTTGCCAATCAATTACTTTTAAAATTTTCATATTTCTTATATTACTGCATACAATTTTATTAATAAAATTAATTAGTATTTAGATTAATTTGAAATATTTACAGTTTATAGGTATCTTTTAAATAAAACCTAAATCTTTTCGTAAAGGGAGATTTGTATATTTATCTATACAAAATTATATTATGATAAAAAGGTTAGCTCTTATTACTACTTGTTTAGTTTTGTCACTTTTATTTTCAAATGTTCAATATAAATCAGATATCACTCTTGTTCCAACAATGACAGTTCCTGTAACAAATAAAGTAATTGTTTTAGATGCTGGGCATGGATCTCCTGATGAAGGAGCAACAAGCTCTGACGGAACATCAGAAGCAAGTATTAATCTCCAAATTGTTTTAAAGCTACAAAAGCTTCTAGAAAGTAGTGGTGCTACTGTTATTCTTACAAGGTATGATGAAAATGCAATTTATGAACTTGATGCAGAAACTATTTCTCAAAAGAAAGTTTCTGATATAAAAAATAGAGTCAAAATTGGAAATGAATCTTCTGCTGATATTTTTGTTTCAATTCATCTAAACAAAATACCAGAAAGCAAATATTCTGGTTGGCAAACTTTTTATAAAGATGGAAATGAAAAATCTACTAGTCTTGCAACTTGTATACAAAATAATTTGAATACTACTATTAATACTCCTAACAATAGGCAACCTTTAAAATTAGATAATATATACATTATGAAATATGTTGAAATTCCCATTGCTTTAGTAGAATGTGGCTTTTTATCTAATCAAGAAGAAGAAAGTAAATTGGTAACTGATGAATACCAGTCTAAGCTTGCTTGGGGAATTTATAACGGAATAATGGACTACTTTAATCAGTAGTCCATTATTCTTCATTTAATTTTAAGGTTAAATATGATGTTTTTTATAAATAACTTCGGTTATACCTTAAATCTTTTTCTTTATAATTATAATACTTACTCCAAAGATCAATGCAATGGCTAATCCAGTAAATATTATTGGTAGAAAATTCTTATTTCCACCTTGAGGTGGTAATATAACTATCTTTTGAGCACTGTCAGCATCCATTTCAGCTGGTGTTACCAAATCAAGTGTAGTATAAACATCCGTACTTGCATCGTTACCTAGACTTTGATCTGACATCTCTTGATTTCCTACTACTGAGAAAATCATTCTTCTGCCTTGTGTATTCGATACTGATGTAATTTCTGCTAAGTTATTATATATATAGTCTTCATCTGTACTATTTGATAGCGATACTGATAGTACTAATTTTGTTGATTTAGATGAATTGCCTTTTTCAAATATTGATGGTAATAAGTCTTCTGACAATTTATCCGTCGTAATTAATGTATTATATGTAGATACTGTTTCAAAATACTTTCTATTTACTAAATCTTCGTCTATTTTTGTGTCGTCTATAATTAGCTCATTGTTACTATCCTTCATTCTCGATTTAATAATCTCGCTAGCAGTAACTATTTTCCAATCTGAGCCTTCTTCTTGGTGAGAAGCATATTTAGATAAGTTAGATACATAATCTAAAACAGATTTTGCGTTTGTTTTAGATACATAAGCAGCATCATCTGGATGTGCGGTTTTCCCTGTATAGTAAAATTGTTTATCTAGATAGTCAACTTCACCTACATTCTCTACTGCTAACCCATATCTTGCTTCTATTGAAGCTCCTGCAATTAATTCTTCGTCCATATATGCCTGTAGTAATTCTGGAAGTTCTTTTGAATTCTTTCCTAATTCGTACCCTGTTAATCTAAATCCTTCATATTTTGCTGTATGTCCATTATGTTTTGCAAAATACAAGTTATGAACTGATTGAGTAGTATCAAATAAAGGTGAACCATCTGCAAGAGTTAATTTAAAGTTTTCAATTTGTTTGTTTAGCTTTAGTTGTGCTTCTGGTCTTTCTTGTAATCCTAAATCTATATCTTCTATTTTATATAGAAGTTTATTTTCATTGCCTTGTCCTTCTGTGCGAGTACTGTCATATTCAACTTCTGTATTTATAACACCAGTTTGAGCAACCATTTTTGTATTTTCCATTAATGTATTAATTTTAGTCTCTTGGGCTTGTTTTTGCTCTTCCTCAGTGTCATATCTATATGTACCTATGCTTTCAAACGAATTTAATATTTCAGCTCTATTATTTAATAATATATTATCATTAGCTCCAGAAGACCAATTGTTTACTTGCTCTCTGTAACTATATACATCTTTTGCATCTGATACGTCTTTTACTCCTTGACTTTTAGCTATGTCATAATAGTACATTGTATTTTTATTTGTTGCATTTGTATAATTTTGATTTTCATAATCTATAAAGCCATTTATACCATTATAGCTTGTATTCTGGTCTATTTCAGTTTGGTATGTTGTTGTTTTATAGTCTTGACCATTATATGATTTAGCATTTAATCCGTTTGCTCCGAAGTAATGTATTTACTTCATTAACACTATTGGTTAATACCGTTTGTTTATCATCTCCATAAGTAAATCTTATAAAGAAGTTTCCTGCTGGAATAGATTTAAATAAATATGTTCCATTATTTTCGCCTATATCGTCATCTGTTACATTTAAAATACCAGGTCCAGTAATAATTACTTTAGATTTCCCATTTCCACTAAAGTATCTAGTGGTATCTTCTCTTACTTTTTCAATGCCGTTGGCACCAAATGCATATACATTTGTTCCCCAAACTCTTTCTCCACTATAGCTTCCTAAAAAGATACCATTTTCATCAACATTTTGTACTAATTCTACTAATTCTACTGTGACACCATTTATTTTTGGTTCGCTAGCTTCATACTTACCATCCCCAACTACTGCCTTGTCATTAGTTATAGTCCTTTCATCTTCAAATACATATCCTGACATTCTTCTAATGTCATCGTCTTCTTGACTTATAACTACTTTTAAGTTTGGAGCTTTATCAGTATCCATTTCTAGTCTATTATCTACTTCACTATCTTTTGAAGATCTTAAATCTCCATTATCCTTTAAGTCTATTTCTTCTAAGCTTCCACTATTTGACAATGTATCAACAATACCTGCTGTTTTGTTTGCAACTGAGGTATCTACCGTGCTATTATCTTCATTTAAATATCCTGGTACTGTATGATTTTCACTATAATATGTTGAGTATCCATTTATTTCGGCAATATTACGTTTTCCAACTGTAACATTCCCTGTATTCAAATCTTGGTCTAATTTTACTTTCCCTGTTGCAGGGTCTGTATTAGCCTTAAATGTTACATAAGCATAAGCAATTTCTCCAGGTGCTAATCTATCACTTCCTGATGTTGATTTAATTCCTGTGATGTATAAAGAATTATATTTATAATTCCCATTTGTTATAGTTTTTGATTCTTCTCTATCTGCAAAACTTGTTTTACTACTTATTGTAATGTCTCCTTGTTTTGTGCCGTTTCCATCACTGCCTAAATAAGAATTTACATATGTGTCTGTTACATTTCCGCTCTCATCATAATTATTATATGACTTAGAAGTATATGTTCCATCTGAATTCAATGTTCCATCAAATGTATATTGGTCTGCATCATAATAATCAACAATCTCGTTTACACTTGAATATAATAATGAAGATCTATTCTTTACTGCTATTCTATATGTTACATATACTTGTAAATTTTTTGCAGCTGAATTGCCGCTTTCTTGTCCATCATACAAATAATCTGATTTACGCACTTCTCTAGAATAAGAATATGCTCCATTATATAGTTCATCAGATGCCCTTACCTCTACACTCCAACTGCCATCCTCATTTAAGTTCTTCTTTGAATATATATAATCATGCTTTCTTCCATTTACTACAACTGTTGCTTTATAAACATCTTTTTGTAAATATAGTTCTTCTGATGTTCTTACATTTATTCCGAAATCAATATATCTACTTTGATCTGATTTTTTAGTATATAAATAATAATATGTCTTATCCAATGTCAATGTTTCGACTTCATCAGGTGGATTTTTTAAATCTTCTTCTACAAATTGGTCATATACTGGATACTTTACAAGTCCATTTTGGCTGTTAAGCGGATCTACTACAAGTGTTGTCGCTGTAATCATGCAGTCTTGTATAAATGTTATAACTCCATTTATATCTTCTTTTCCTACTTCCTTAGTCCTTAACCAATTTTCAAGTTCTATGTATGCTTTATCATAAGATTTTGTCGAAATAGCCAATTTCAAAAATTCATTCCAAGCATCTTGATATGTTAAAGCTTTAATTACTCCATCTTGATTCGTTCCATTTTCGATGTATTCCCCATTTTCTTTAGCAAGTTTTGAATGTAGTGCATATGCTCTATGCCACTTACCATCAACTTGATAATTTTGAGGAGTTGAGTCTATTTTTCCAAATCTGTTATTAAATTCTTCTCTATTTTCCTCCATTGCATTTGAGTATCCACCAGTTAAATTATTCTTATAGTATGTATTTTGATATAATTGTCCATTATATGTGAATTTTACATAATATTTTTTCAATGGATTTAATTTGTCAAAATGATATTTGCCTTCATCGTCAGTTGTTGTAGCATTAACTAGATTATTTTTTTCGTCAAATAATTGCACTTGCATTCCAGCAAATATTGCATCTTCTTCTGACTTTACTCCTGTAAAGTTTCCTAACTTTATTCCTGGAAGGTCAACCCAAACGTTTCCGCCGAATTCTATAGAAACATCCTTAACACCCAAGTCAACTTCTGCATCGTCAAATACTGGAACTACAGTTAATACTTGTATTGTAGGTTGTATATCTCCAGGATTTGAAATTTTTGCTTTATATTTAAATCCTGTTACATACTCTTCATCTTCATACGTTGTTGTATATAATGCTGTTACAGTCAAGTCTTTCAATGGTGCAACGTGTCCTGATAATGTTCCTTCTTTTACATAATCTGAAGCACTAAATTCAGATTTCTTTACCCATAAGTTATTTATCTCTCCTGAAAATGATTCTTCTGCTCCTTCATATACAGTAACGTCAGCATCTACTCTTGAAACGTAATGTATTTTTATTTTTGGATTTATAGTTAGTGCTTCATCAGTAGGATTATATCTAATATAAAACTCTTCTCCCCAGTTAGGAAATTCTATTCTTTTTCCACTTTTGTCAACAAAATATGCGTTTTCTCCATTTAATCCAGTTATTTCATAGCTTGCAAATTCTGGTGTCTTTGGATAATTTTTTTCATTTATTCCTGTAAGTTCATTATAGAATATTGTTTTTGCATCTTTTATAACACTTGGTAATTTTCCAGTGTTAACATCTATTTTATATGGTCCTACTGTATATGTCTGTTCATTATAATCAACTAAAACCTTTGAATTGTCATTTTCTGTTGTAAAATTTAATTTTTCTCCGCCATTTAATATTCCATAATAGAAACTAGCATATTGGTTAGATCTCGCTTCTATAGCATTAGATGAGTCTGGCCTCGTTGTATGCCCCTTATAACCTTCCAAAGTTTGTGCATAATTAGGTAAACCACTAAACTGACCTGATGCCCAAACTACTTGTTGAATAGCTGGACAATCCCAACCATACTTCTGTGCTGTATAAAAGGCAAAAGCAATGCTTTGTTCCGCTTTAATTGTTCTCGCTGGTGCATAAGTTAATTCCCTTGATGCTAAATCCATGCCATTAACATTTTTTACCCAAAGGCCTTTTCCCTTATAAATACAAAATAGACGAGAATTCCACTCATAAGGTTCGATTTTCCCTGGACTCCAATGAAGAGTCATTCCAGCAGCAAATGCAGATGATCCAAAAGATAAAATAAGCGTCATAATAAACATCATTAGTAAGCATTTCAATTTACTTTTTAATTTCATCTTTATCTCCTCTCTTATCTTAGATATTATACATTTTATTAATTATATGTTTCTTAATTTCATAGATAAATACTGCTATTGTTGAAAGTATTCCCAATGCTATTCCTGTAACTGAAGCTATTTCTCTTCCTGTTGCCATGCTTATTACTAAATCTGCTGAAGATTTATCTTGAACATTGTCTTTTGTATTCTGCTTATCGATATCATCTAGTCCATATTCATTATATGAAGTTAATATTCTAGCTGTATTTCTAACTGTTCCTGTATTTTCACCAGTCATTTTTCTGCTTAATACCAATTTTACTTCTTTTGTTTCTCCTGGATTTATTATTGTATTGGCTAAACTTGTGTTATATGCATTTTTATCTTGTCCTAAATACCAACTACTGTTTAATTCTGAGCTGAATGCCATCCCTTCTGGTATCTCATCTATAATTGATTTTGCATATCCTGCAACTGTTCCATTATTTGTTACTTTAATTGTATATTCTACTAAAACTGTCGCAAACTTAACATTCTTGCTTTCAAGTTCTACTTTTGCTACTGTTAAATTGTTATAATCATAAGATTTTGCATCTGATTTAGTATTCGTAACTGAAATTTTAGTTATTCCTTTGCTAATGTCTAAGTCAAATGTTTTATTTCTTACTAATCCTAAGTCTATATTATATGCATTCTCGTTTATTATTTTTAGTTCATCTGTTGAAGCAACATTTTTTCCATCTTTTTTTGCTTCGACAAAGTCACAGTTTTCTGAGTCGGATAAATCATCTGCTTTATAAGGAGAAACCGCATAAACATTATCATCATATTCTGCAATTATAACATAGTCTCCTTCTTTTACATTTATGAATGAATATTCTCCAGAGTCATTCGTAGTAGTTATAAGGTCTTTTCCCTCAGCATCTACCGCTATACTCCCTGTTTGTTTATTATATAATGTTATTGTAATACCTGATAGTTTTTGTTCTGGTTCTTCTTTTTGCCCGTTCTCATTTTCATCTAACCAAACTGTTCCACTAACTTTATATGTCCCTGTTGCAACATATGCCTCTGTTTCAACTTGTTCTTCTGTTACTGTTTCTTCTGTTTCCTCATGATTTGTACTTAATCCAGCTGATGTGGCTGAATTTCCTACTATTGTATGTGCAACTCCGTTTGTTTCTATGTCTGTATCTTCTAAATCTATTTTTGCTTTATTTTCAATTTTTTCAATTTTCCCTTTTTCAAGAGTATAAGGAATAGCTTTTATTGTTAACTTAGCTGTGTCATTTCCTTTTATTTCTAATGAAGTTAATATTTCTCTTGATGAAGTGTCTATTAATTTCTTACCTTTATTATCATTTATCTCATAGCCTATTACTCTTAAGCTTTCAGGAATTGTATCATTTATATTTACATTTACAGTTTCACTGCCATTATTCGTAACATCTACATAATATTCTAAGGTATCTGAATCATTTAAATTTTTGCTCGTAATATTACTTGAAAGTGATGTTGAAATTACATTTTTAATTAAGTTGTATTTCAAAGGTTCTAGTTTTTCTTCTTCCATTTCATCACATTTTACTTTCGTATTTATTTCTATCTGTTTTTCTTTTTCAAAGTCCTGTACTTCTGCATAAATTGTAATTCCTCCTAAGCTACCACCTTCTAATTTTTTCATGTTATATGTCACTTTGTTTTTTCGTTCGTCATAATTATAACTTTCTTCATTATCAGTTTGAACTGATATTACTTTCAACTCTTCTGGAAGAGTTACTTCTGCTTGAACATTATTCTTTTCTTTATAATTTGCATTCTTAACGCCTACATAGTAATAAACTTTATCGCCTTTTTTTAGTTTTTTATCTGTTTGGTCAGATGTAACCTGTGCCGTTATATTTCCTTTTATTACATTAAGATTTTTTTCTGAACAAATATTCTTTTCTAGTTTATCTGATGTAACATTAGCTGATATCTTTAACGAAGTATCTTCTCCTTCTCTTCCGCTAAGTGTTTTTGTAATAATCAATCTATATTCCAAGCTCTTTGTTTCATCTGGATTTAATGTTTCTATTGTTTCTGTTAATGTTTTTGTATTTTCATCATATACATAAGTTGGTACATCTGACATATCATATACTAAGTCTGTTGCTGCAATTCCCTTAGGTAAACTAATATCTATTTTTATATTCTTTGCTACTTCTTTGCCTGTGTTTTTTACATTTAACTTATATTTTATAAATTCCCCTTCTTTGACATTATCTGTGATTTCTGTCCCTGTATTTACATCCACTATTGCTGGGCTTACTTCAATTGCTGGAGTTTCTCCAGTTGTTATCCCAACTGCTTTTGCAATTACAGTACTGTGGCGATTTCCTGCTTGTGCATTATTATCATAGTACACTGCATAATCTGTTTTTGCTGTTTTTCCATATCCCAGATTTGCTGGTATTTTTACGGAATAGTCAAATTTAATTATATCTCCAATTTTCGTATTATCTTTTGAAACAATTTTATATGATTTTGCATTTTCTGTATACGTTTTTGTCCAATTTGAACTGTCTATATTTTCATTTATATTTTCGCTATAATATATGTCTGCATTTATATTCTCAACATTTATTGCACTTAAAATTTGCGTGTCAACGTTAGATCCCAAATCAATATCATTTGCATTTTTAATACCACTTGCTGGAATAGTTCCAACTATTGTAACATTTGCTATATCTTTTCCTAAATTATTTATTACCATTGCCTCAACTTTAGCTTCTTTTTCTGAATCATTTGCCTGTATTTTTGCAATTTGCTCGTTTGTTTCTTGTGAAGTTATTTTGTTTCCATCTACTTCTATTGAATTAGTTGTAATAAATCCTGTTGGAGCTATTATTGCAACATTTTTACTAGCTTTATGACTTTCTTCTGTATCTTCATTCGAATATTCTAATGTTATTTCTTTTTCAGCACTAGGTGCTAAATTATCAAGTGTTAAATTAGCAACTATTCTTACTGCTGTTCCTTCAGATGTAGCCATATTACTATATTTTGTTTGAGTACCATTTAATTCAAATGAAATTACATTTCCATCTGTTTTTATGTTCTCTAGTTTTAATTCATCTTCATACAATAATCCTAATTCAATTATTTCTATATTTTTTACCTCTTCTGGTAAAACAATTTTCATTTTAGAGTTTTTATATAATGCATCTGAAATATTTTTAGTGTTTAAGGTAGCTGTTATTACAACATTTTCATTTTTTATAATTGTTGATAAATTCTTAGTATTTATATCTATGTTAGCATTAGATTTTGGTTCTACTAATTTTGAAATTGTTTTTATTTCTTCTGATGAATTTTCTTTATCGTCTTTGTATCCTGATACTTTTACTGATGATGTAAGTTTATTAAAACCTTTGATTTCTTCTTTTGAAAACTTTTTATTTGCTGTTATTGCTTTTATTATAGTAATTTGTAGATTTCCTTCATTTTCTATTTTGCTGGTTTCCATTTTTATATTTTGTTCATTAATTTCTAATTCTAAAGAATCTTTCGAAAGTGCACCTAGCTCAGTGCCATTTTCTGATAGGACTTTTATTTGTCCATTTTCTCCTAATATATTTAATAAATTGCTTGCATCTATTTTTATTTTTTTATTTATAATAGAATCTTTTGCATCTGTATTATTGAACATTTGAGTTCCTTCAGATATTTTGATTTTATCTGTTATTTCTTTGTATCCTATATTGGCATTTACTTTTACCTCAAATTCTGTTTCTAAATTGTTTTCGTCATTCTTTAGGTTTGTATACATATATCCCTTATTAATCTCTGAAGAGCCCTGTATTTCAGTTTCTATATAAGTTCCAATTTGTTCTTTTAATGAATAGCTTACATCCTTAAGAGTTCCTGTTACTTTTTCCCCTTTAACCTCTGCTGTAGCTTCAACTTTAGATGTAATATTCTCTTCTTCTACTTGCTCATCATAAATATAAGTTACTATGTATTCATCCTGTGAGTTCCAGTTAATTTCTCCATTTTCATTTGGTAAATTTGATTTATTTATTGTTATTACATCATTTTCATAAGTATATTCTATTCCATTACCTGTTACAATTACTTGTTCAGGCTTTGTATTAGCCAATGTTGGAACATCAATTTTTATTTCTTTATTTGTTACTAATATTTTATTGTCTTCTATTCCCTCATTTATTTTAAAGCTTATCATTGTTTTATTTTCTTCTAATTTTAAATACCTAACTAGTGTTTGGTTAACTACTTCTTTTACATCTGCTGTCCATTCTAAATGCTCATTCAATGTTTTTGTTATATGTTTTTCTTTGCCTTTTTCATTAACATATATTGCATTTAAAGTAATTGTACTGTCCCTTCCAAGTATATCATTAGATATTTTTTCTACCTTTGGTAATTTTATAGGTAATACAACATTTAATGTCTCGCCTGCATTTACTTCATCAAGTTCAATTACGTTTTCTTTTATTGAGATTATGTTTTTATCTCCATTGTCTTCAACTTGATAGTTATTGTTTCCAAATGAGATTTTTGGTTCTTTTAAATATCCTGTTTCTGATACTTTTATATTTAGTTCTAAAGCACCTTTTTCATCAATATCAAGTGAAGAATTATATGATCCATTTAGTGTTGCATTAAATTCCACATTTTCTTCTGTTGTTTTAGAATCTTGAGCTATATTTTCTGCTGCATAAACTATTGCTGGCATATAGCTAGTTCCTATTAATACTATTGACATTACTATTGAAGTAATTCTCTTTAAAAGCTTTTGCATGGTAACCCTCCTTAAATTTACATAAACATACAATATTATTATACAACGATTTTACTTTATTTTCAAGCTTTTTTAGATATTTTTTGTGCTATAAGTGCATTTTAACCTATTTAATCATATTAATATCCATAATTTTACAATGTTTATTCTTTTAATTGTCTCTTTTTATTAGTTTTTCTATGCTTTTTAGTGCACAAAAAATGGCATTTTGCAATAAAACTATCGCAACATGTTTTCCCCATTTTCATGTAAAAATATAATAAAAATAGAGAATAATATACCGCGATTTTGGTAAAATATTCTCTATTTTTTTATTTTGAATTGGTATGTATTTTTGCTTTACTTTTTTAATATGCCATTTTATTTAAACTATTTTAATTGCTTTGCTACTTCTTCTGCAAAGTTTTCTTCTCTTTTTTCTAATCCTTCGCCTCTTTCAAATCTAGCAAATTGAATGATTTCGCCATTCTTTTCAGAAACCATTTGCCCTACTTTCTTGCTTGGATCTTTAACAAATTCTTGATCTACTAAGCAAATTTCTGAATAAAATTTTCCTAATCTTCCTGCTACTATTTTATCTGCAACCTTCTCTGGTTTTCCTTCATTTATAACCTGTGCTTTAAGAATATCTTTTTCTTTATCTAACCTATCTGCTGGGACATCTTCTTCTTTTAGATATTCTGGCTTTGCGGCAGCTATTTGAAGGCAAACATCTTTCGCAACAGATTCATCGCTACCTTTCATTTCAACTAATGCTCCAATTTTCCCTTCTCCATGAATATAGCTTACCACAATTCCATCCGTACTTTCAAATCTGATAAATCTTCTAATATTCATATTTTCGCCAATTGTAGCAATTTTATTTGTTAATACCTCTTGCACGGTTAAGTTAGAATCTTCTATTGATTTTTGAGATAATAACTCTTCTACATCCTTGGGATTTTTTAAAGCTATTTGTTTTACAGTATTTTTTACAAATGTTTGAAAATCAGCATTTTTAGCGACAAAGTCTGTTTCTGCATTTACTTCTACTAAAGCTCCTATCTTTTTATCTTCAGAAACATAGGCATCAACTAAACCTTCTGCTGCTATTCTATTTGATTTCTTTGCTGCCTTCATGATTCCTCTTTCGCGTAATAATTCAATAGCTTTTTCTTCATCTCCATTTGTTTCTGTTAAAACTTTTTTGCAGTCCATCATTCCTGCACCAGTTTTTTCTCTTAATTCTTTGACTTGCGTTGCAGTTATCATCTTTTTTCCTCCTTGTATAAATTATATTTAGAGCATCACTTTGCTCTTAGTTAATTACTTTTTTTCATCTTTATTTTTAATTTTCATTTTTATTTTTTATTAAAAAACATTTATCTATATTATTCTGCTTCATCTTCTGATTCTTCAGATTCTGCAACAATTTCTTCCATAGATTCAGTAGTCTCCTCTGCCGACTCTTCAGGCGTTTCCGTACTAGATGTAGTTTCTTCGCTATCTAGGCTCTCTCCTTGTTTTCCTTCTATGATTGCATTTGCTATAACGTCTGTAATAAGTTTAACTGCTCTTATAGCATCATCATTTCCTGGAATTACATAGTTTACATCATTTGGATCGCAGTTTGTATCAACTAATCCTACTATAGGAATATTTAACTTCTTAGCCTCTCGAACAGCAATATGCTCTTTTTTAGGATCTACTAAGAAAATTACATCTGGGATTTCTGTCATCTCTTTAATTCCACCTAAATTTTGGTTTAATTTATTCATTTCTTTTCTTAATAAAACAACCTCTTTTTTAGGTAAAACATCAAATGTTCCATTTTGTTCCATTGTTTCAAGTTCTGCTAGCCTGTCAATTCTTTTTCTAATTGTATTGAAGTTAGTTAATGTTCCCCCTAACCATCTTTGGTTAATATAGAACATCCCACTTTTCTCTGCCGCTTCTTGAACACAACTTTGAGCTTGTTTTTTTGTCCCTACAAATAATATTTTTTTGCCTTCTTCTGCTTGTTCTTTAATAAATTCATAAGCTTCGTCTAATTTTTTAGACGTTTTTTGTAAATCAATGATGTGAATTCCATTTCTAGCTTGAAATATATATTCAGCCATTCTTGGATCCCATCTTCTTGTTTGGTGTCCAAAATGAACACCAGCCTCAAGTAATTGCTTCATTACAACTACTGCCATTTTTAATTCCTCCTTTTTGTTTTAATCCTCCACAAACTTCATCATACAAAGCTACCTTTACTGGCATCAGCTTTATACTCGATTTGTGTGCGTATTTTTCAACATTCTTATTTTATCATAAAATCTCCTAGAAATCAATAGTTGCAGTTAAAAAAACACTGGTTCAAAAATTATAAAAAATTATGGGTGGCAATGCCACCCACTTTTCATCCTTTTACTTATTCTTGTTGAGTCTTCCCCTTTAGCCTGTTTTCTATAAAATCATCTATTATGATTTTTATAAGTTTTACAATAGGAGGAGCCATAAACATTCCTAATATTCCAAAATATGCTCCAGCAACTGTTACAGAAA
>CAZASP010000028.1:0-13856 GCA_964487865.1 uncultured Clostridium sp.
AATAAAGCAAAAAATATTTATATTAATTGTAAAATATATGTAAATCAACAAAAAACAGTAACTATTTAATGGTTACTATTTCTTAATAATCATTTCTCTTTTATTTTGTTCAATGCCATCACTCTTTCCTTGGTAATCTTCAAATCTACTTAAAATATCATCATATTCATCTTTCCATTCCATTTCCTCCTCCATATTATTTGACAATTCCACTTTTCTAAAAAATTTTTCTTGGTACCTTGACTATCCAATATTTGATATTTAAAAGTCAAATTTCAAAATTGAAAAATAAAATGAAAAATTGAGTCGTTTTTCCAAACAAAAGCGATTTTTCCCCTATGGCAATTTTCCATTTTAATTTACTTTTTTTCTCTATTTTTTTTGGGAATTTTTAAAAAAATATTTGACACAACTTGACAATTTCAAAATTTAAAAAAATAGGATTTAACCCTATTTTTACATAAGTATAATTAGTTATAGCTAATCTTTATCTAAATCAAGTATTTCTAAATTTAACGTTAAAATATCACTATAAGTAAAAGATTTAATTCGTTCATTATCACCGAAAGTTTTAATGGTAAAGATAAAATTATAAGTATTTTCAATACAACCTTCAAATTCTTCTATTTGATTTCTAGCCCCATTAAATCTGAAATGTAAAGGTTTTCCAATTTCTTTCGTTAAATCATTTTTAATTTTTGATATCATCTTGGATACCCCACATACATAGTTCCATTGGTAATAATTCCCCCAATTCCCTTTGCACCATATTTTGTTTTTTCTAAAATTCCAATTAAATCAATGGGTTTATTTTTATCGCTTAATGCAACACTTGAAGCAATAATTGCTGGGTCAAGTGCATGAATATTAATTCTTTTGGGACTACTTGCAAAATTAGCTCCTGCTTTAATTAATTCTTCATAATTTGATTGACAAGCTCCAGCTATAATAATCAAACTATTTTGATCTTCATATTTTCTTGCTTCTTTCACACTTTTAATAAAGTTAGTTGTATTTTTATAATTATTATTATCATTTTCATTACCAAGTTTTTTATAATAAGCATCATGCCCAGTTATTACTAAAATATCAGGATTATATTCTTCTAATAAATTTTTAATATTACTACTTATTTCATCTTCTTTAATTCTTATACCAATAGCTTTCACGTGCACATTTTTATAAAAATCCATACATCTTTCTAAATATTCTTCATCACCATCTGCTGATATCTGCTACGTAACTAACTAATTTTAAAATAAAAGCAAACCCTTGCTATATCATTATTTTATCCAATTTTTTTACTTTAAATTATTATATCTTAATACAATTTTATTTTTTTTGGCTCACCTAATCCAAACTTAAAAGATATTTTTAAAGTATTATCTTTATAAACTACAATTTGATCAATAAAATCCCTAACAACATCATTTATAAATTTATCATTATTTATAAACTTGTTATATTTTTCTAATATTTCATCTTTTCTTGTTGTTGCATTTTTCGATTCGGCTATTTGTTTTAATAACTGTTCTGATTTTTCCTTTAATTTTATTTCTGTTTCTTTTTCGGTAATGAATTCGTCTAACGTAATTTCTCCTGTTGTCTTTTTTACATATAAATTTTTAATATTAGTATTATGAAGTTCAATATCTGCCCTTAAATTGGAAATTTTTAAATTAGGTCTTTCTCTTTTTAATAAATCTTTCATAGTTTTAGAAACTATATCATCTTCATCAACATAACTATTAATAATATCAGATAAATTTTCTCTAACTATTGTTCTTAACTTGGAATCAGCAATGTCGCGACTTATACATTTTTTTCTATTAGTAACCTTAGTACATTTAAAATAGTATTGTTCTTTTCTCCCCTTTTTTTGAACTCTACAAGCCGTCATAATTCTTCCACAAGTACCACAAACAACTAAGCCACTAAATAATCCACAATAATTATTTTTCTCTCTTTTTTTCTGTGTTTTTAATCTACTATTAGCTTCTTCAAATAATTCATCTGTTATGATAGCAGGATGACAATTTTCTAAAGTTTTTCTATCTAATATAGGTATTACTTGTCTTTTCTTTTGATGATAGTCTTCTTTACTTGATTTTCTTTTGACGATTCTTCCTGTGTAAGTTTTATTTTTTAAAATTCTAAAAACTATGCTACTAGACCAATCGTAATAATATTTTTTGTTTTTGCTTGTTGTCATATTCATATAAATGATAGGTGGGATGATCTTATCTTTATTTAAACTATCTGCTACTTCATTTCTTGTCTTTCCACTAGCTATTTCTGTAAAAATTCTTTTAACTATATTTGCAGCATACTCATCTATTTCAAGAGTCCTTTTATTTTTAATTTTTTTAATTTTATAACCATAAGGAGCTATAAAGCCAATGAATTGTCCTTCTTCTGTTTTAGAATCAGCCACTTGCTTTCTTTTAATTGAAACATCTTTAACATATCTATCATTTATTAAAGAACGAATTTCTAACATTATTTGTCCATCGTTTTCATTTGGATTATTACTATCAAATTGATCATTAATAGCAATATATCTAACACCATTTTTAGGAAAATATTCACTGATATAGTAAGCTGTTTCCAAAAAATCTCTACCAAGCCTTGACATATCTTTTGTTATCACTGTTCCAATCAAACCTTTATTAATATCATTTTTTAATTGTTCAAATCCAGGTCTATCAAAATTAATTCCCGAATAACCATCATCAATATATTCTTTGTCTACTACTAATCCCATAGTTTTAGCATAAGATTTTATAAAACCTAGTTGATTATATATACTAGATGAATATTCATCTTCTTTATCAAAATCCGATTGAGATAATCTTCCATAAGAAACTGTTAATTTATTATTCATAATTAACCTCGTTTAAATTAAAATTAAAAAATATTTTAACACTTTTATCTTTATATATTTCTATTCTGTTAATAAAGGTTTTTAATAATTCTTTATTAGGATTTTTAGCTTTTAAAAACTCATTAATATATTTTCTTTTTGTTTTTTCATCCGTGAGTAAATTTTTTGATTCACTTACTGATAATTCTATATCAATAATTTTATTTTCACAGTCTTTTCTTTCCTTTTCTAAATTCCTTTTAATTTCAAAAAATTCTTCTCCTGAAACAATATCGCTTGCTCTATCTTTATATAAATCACTTATTGCTTTGTCAATGGTAATTATTTTAGATTTTAAATTTTTTAAAGAAGTTTCATATTCTTCTAAAAGATTAAAATCACATAAAAAAGTCTCATATTTTTTTTCTAACTCCTCATTATTAGAATATTTAATTAAAATATTTCTAATTTCTTTTAAAACGAGCTCATTTAAATCTTGCTCTTTATAATAGTGCATTGTGCATACACTATTTCTATATTTTGCATAATTTCTACACAAATATATAGTAGTTATCTTTGTTGGGTCTGTTTTTCCCTTTACTCGTCTCACACACATTGTTTCGCAACAATCACCACACACAACTAAACCTTTTAATAAATAATCATAAGTGCTCTGTCTTATATCACATTTTCTTTTTGGAGCATTTACTCTTTCAAAAAGTTCATTAGAAATTATTGGTGGTAAAGCACCTTTTTTTACTATCCATTTACTTTTTGGCAATAATCGTTTCTTTTTGGATTTTAAACTAACTCTTTCATACTTTCCTTGAATTAAAGTACCTATATAAGCTTCATTTTTTAATATATGCTTGATAGAAGAATCTTTCCATAAATTAGTAGTAATAGTAGTTTTCTTCATTTTCTTTCCTTTATAGACATCGGGTGGAGCAATTCCCTCATTAGTTAAAGTTCTAGCTATCATCACTTCTGATTGTCCATTATCTTTTAATTCAAAAATTCTTTTAACTATATTTGCAGCATACTCATCAATAACAAGTATCTTATTATTATCTTCTGATCTTTTATACCCAAATGGAACAGAACTTCCTACAAATTCACCTTTCTTCATCATATCATGTCTTACACTTTTAATTTTTTTTGATATATCTTTTAAATACATATCATTAATAACTGCCTTAAAAGGAATTATATCTTCAACACCATTTGGTGTTAAAGAATCATAATTTTCCAGTATGGCAATATATCTAACATTATGTTCAGGAAAATATTTAAATACATAATTACCTGTTTCAATAAATTCTCTACCTAATCTAGACATATCTTTTGTTATTACACAATTTATTATGCCATTTTCAATATCATTTATTAATTTTTTAAATCCTGGTCTATCAAAGTTACCACCAGAATAACCATCATCTACATAGTAATCATATATTTCAATATTATTTTTCAAAGCAAAGTCTTTTATAAAGGCTCTCTGATTTTGAATGCTAATGCTTTCATTTTTCTTGTTGTCATCTTCTATTGAAAGCCTTAAATAAGCACCTGCTTTGTATGTTTTATCAGTTAAGTAATCTATCATTTTTTACCTCACTTTCTTCTTAACTAACTCCACATAACACCCCCATTTTAAAATGCCTATAAATATATTACAAATCTACAAATTTAATTTTATTTAACATTTTGTAATGTTGACTTTAAATATCTTTCAAAAGCTTCTAATATTTTTTCGCTAATTGTTGGAGCTTTTTCATCATAAACGCATATAACTAGTTCTTTATTTTTATCCATGTTATCTCCTCCTTTTAATTGTATGAATATTTTTTTTAATAATGAATAAGAAAAAAGTAGAATAATCTACTTTAATCCTAACGCAATAAATATAAGTTATTCTAAAGCATCAATTTCTTTAAAAAAATAAAACAAGTAGGTTGAATTCTTACTTGTTAAATAATTCGCTATGACTACCAGTTGCAAAGAGCAATAAAATTAATTCGTCATCTTGTATTTTATATACTAATAGCCAGTCTGTTGTAATATGACACTCGCTACAATCTTTAAATGTTTTATCGTTTATTAATTTGTGGTTTCTATATTTTTCATCTAACTCTTCACCATTTGCTATAACATTAAGTACCTCTAAAAACTTGTTTTCGTCTTTACCTTGCTTTAATACTTTTTTAAAATCTTTTTTAAAACGGCTAGTATATTGTACGTGATACTTTGTATTTTTTAAATCAAACATATTATTTCTTTAAATCCTCTAACATTTCGTACATATTTGTATAACTTTTTGCTTTAACTTTACCACTTAATATATCTTCGCCCTCTTGTATAGCCTCCAATAATTCTTTACTTGGTTTAGGATTTTTTATTTCAAATGGTAGACCATCTACCTTAATGATTTGTTTAATAAATATATTAATTGCCGTACTCATATTTAAGCCTAAATCTTTTAAAATATTTGTGGCTTGTTCTTTGTCTTTTTTATCCACTTGAACGTTAATAGCACTTGTTAAAGATTCCATAATAACACCTCTTTCTTAATTAAGATTATATTATATATATTACCAATTGTCAACAAAATAACAACAATATTTCAACAAAATAACAATATATATATTATTATATACATAAATTACAACTTTATACACTTATTTGTAATGTTGATTTTAAATATCCTTCAAAAGCTTCTAATATTTTTTCGCTAATTGTTGGAGCTTTTTCATCATAAACTCATATAACTAATTCTTGTATTGTCTTATATGAGTTTCTATGTTTTGGATATAAATTTGCATAAATTACTATATTATAATTCTCTTCTTCGATAGTATAATCTAAAGCTTATATTTTGTACTTTTTTATTAGTGACTAGTTTTTCTTTTATTTTGTCGAGAATCATACTATCACCTTCTACCATATTAATTATGGCATGAAAAAAGCAGATTAACTATGTAATCTACTTAATTTTTTTCTTCTTAATTATTATAATTGCACCTATAACCAAGCAAACACTAATACCACCCACAAGAAAAACTTTTACAAATGTTGGAATACCTGTTTGTTGATTATAAATATCACTATTTTGACTTATGCAATCTTTTGCATCTTCTCCATTTTGAATTTTAGATACGATATCACAATAATTTTCAGTATCTTCATAAGATTTTATTGCATTTGTTATATTTACTTTTACTTTATCATTAAATCCAATAAAGTAATTTGTTCCTATTATAACAAGTGGTAGTTTTTTCTTTTTTATATTTAAAGATTTTTTAACTTTATTATAGAAATTTTCATCATTTTTTATATTAATATATTCAATATTAATATAGTTATCTTTTTGATATTCTTCCAGCCACTTTCTTTCTTCATCGTACTCTTTACAATTATCTTCATAAAATACTGTAACTTTAGTGCTATAAAAAGAATTGGTTACAACGGCATCTACTTTAATTGAAGGCCATATAATCATAATCAATAATATATACAATATTTTTTTCATTACTTACACCTCATTAGTTAGATAAAGGTATGGTAATATATATCATACCTTTAATATCTTTTAAGATTAACCTAATTATTTTGCAACTTCAGTAATTACTAATGTTAGTTTTTCATCAATAGTAGTACTGTCCGTTAAATCATATAATGGTGCCATTTCTGTACCTTTTTTATATTGTAATTTGTTTTTTCCTTCTAAAACAATGCTTTCTAATTTTTTAAGTGCTTTATCAAATTCTTTATCTATTTTTCTCAAATCACCAATAGTCATACCATTAGGTTTATCTTTAAATTTATATGTATCAAATTGTTTAGTATCAATACTATATGTTGAATTGTTTTCTATGCTAACTGTTTTGCTTGCATCTTTTTCAGCAAAGTTAGCAAAATACCAATTACGAGTTCCAACAGTTTCGTTAGCTATATCTGTAATAAGTTCACTATAATTACTTCCTTCTTTTAAATCTTTGTCTGTTCTTCTTATTGAACCATAACCAACAAAATATAGTTCTGTGCCATCAACAGTGATTTTTTCTTTTCCAAAATAAGCATCAAATGAGCCAATTTTTTCTCCTTCTTCATAGATTCTGCCAACCCACATTGAGTCTGAAACACCCATAAAGCCAACAATTTTATATTTCTTGATATTACTATTATTTAAATAATAAAATGTATCTTCAATTTGTTTCCATTCATCATATAAACTTGTTTTTTTACAACTTTCAACATTCGTTTTTCCATAATTTTCGCCATCATCTTGACACCATTTACCGTCACGGTGAAGTACTACTCCAATATAATTAGGATTATTTTCTGTGGCTCTTGCTATTGAAACTTTTGCAGTTTTTTTATTTTCTTTTTGTATTCTAGCAGTAGGCACATCGTGCGATTCTTCATCAAAAGTAACTTCTTTAGCTGTTAGGCTTCCTTTAACAACTTCAATTCCTGCTTGTGAAATATTTGTTAATTTTAATCCTGTTGTTGTTAAAGTTGCACCTTCGCCATCTACGATTATAGCTTGTGATACGTCTGATAATTCAATATTATCAATTGTTACTCCTGGAGCAGTAACTTTAAATATTGAATTGACTTCTTTTTGTTTTTCTGATTTTACAGAGATTTTATAATTAGACACTCCTGGTATATTTTCACCATTAATTGTTACTTCTCTGTTAATTGTATGTTGCTTTGTAACTTCAATATTATTACCTAAATAAATATGGCTTATATTAACATTACTTAAAGCCTTTTCTAACTCACTTTCGTTAGTAACCGTTATAGCTTCTGTTTTAAAATTAAATGTATAATTTTTATTTTCAGAATTTATTAATGTGACAGTTTCAACATTTTCTCCTATTTCTAAAGTAAATGATTTGTTATCTAATGCCATTTTGCTTAATGTCATAGTTGCTTCAGCATCGCTTAAAACTTCTTTAAATAGTGCTTGAGCGCCATTTTTTATTTTTTCTTTTAAAGCAGTCCCTTTTTCATCTAAAGATACTTTTGATACTACTGTATTATTATCACCATCTTTAGTAAACTCAACTTTTTTATCTTCAGTTGCTAATGTAATATCTTTGATTTCTCCCATTTGAAGAACATAAGCAATTGCTCCTGGGATAGTGGTATCATTCATATCTTTTAAAAGTAGTCTTGAATCTGATACATCAATTGTTATAGTATTATCTTCTCCCATAGTTATTTCAAATTTTTCAGAATAATCTTCAGAAATTTCTGATTCTGGATTATTTAAATCATCAATTACTGCTTTTACAAAGGCATCTGCATCTAAAGTCCAATGAGCAGTTAAAGTTTCGTCTTTATCTTCAGCAATTGTTAAAGTTGATTCACTTACTTTAGAATTATCAGATGATTTATACCAACCATCAAATTTACGATAATCAGAATTAATTCCTGTTATATCTTTTAAAGTAGCTTCTTCATTTTGATAAATTTTAGTTGATTCGGTTTGTTCTTTTCCTTCAGCATCTTTATAATTATAAGTGATTGTATTTAATGCTTGATAATTCAATTCTCCATAACTAATTGTTACTTCTTGTTCTAGGAATACATTACCTTCTGAACCATCCCAGTCAATTTTATAAGTTATTTTTTTATCTGCATCATTTTTTAATTTAAATAATACTACAATATAACCATTATTATAATCATCTTGTGAAGGAGTTATTTCTCTATATTTGCCTGCTTCATCATGTAAGAAAATAGTCCATCTTTTACGACCGTCAGTTTGAGATAAGAAATGATCTCCATAAGCATCTGCGATTGTTGGTCCATATATTTTTACTGGTACATAATAACCAGTAGTTTCTTTAAAGCCACCTTTTTCAACATCTTGTTCTTTTACTGTTCCAGTTAATTTATAACCATATAAACCTTCTTTTTCTATTGTTATATCTCCAACATTATCAAAATCATAACCATACGCTTCAGTATCTTTTTTGTTTTGTTCAGAAATATAACCCCTACTTGTATCACTACTTGTAGCAGATGGATCAACTATAATTGTATCTGCTACTTTACTTTTATATTGAAAATCTAGTTCACTCCAATCAAATGTTATTTCGTATGGAGCATAACCTGTCCCATCTCCATCCATATCTACTACAATTTTAAATGTTTTATCTTTAGCATCTTTGTCAAGATGTCTTAAAATATATAATACATCTTCGCCATCGAAATTATCAGCAGTAAATGTTTTAGTATCTTCTCCATCATGAATAAATTGAACAGTAACGTCTGCATTTTCATTTTTTTTACCAGCATCTGTTTTAATTACAAATGGTAAATAATATCCTGTTGTATCATCTTCCCCAAATGGATTTTTATCATCTGCAAATGTTTCTAGTATTGGTAATAAGCCTGTTACTTTTACAGTTGTTCCATCAGTATTAAATTTAACACTGTAATTGTCAGGTTTTTCCCAACCGTATATACTTTCTAATGGATTTTCTGCTAATCCACCGTTTTCAACTTCTAAAATACTAAATTTAGATGATTTTTCAAAAATTACATCACTTAAATCAATTTCATAAGTAACTGGATAATACTCATCTCCATCACCATCTAAATCAACAGTTATTTTAATTGGTTCGCTCTTTTTATCTTCTTTCGTTGAGAATAAAATTGTTACACCTGTTTCATCAGTAATTGTAGTTGTTTTCGTATTTTTATTTCCAGGGAAAGTAACGATTGCTTTATTAAATAAACTTTTATCAATATTTTGTCCAATATTAAATAAGAAATAGAAATCTGTTCTTTCATCTTCTGGGAAAACACTATCATTGATTTTTTGTTGAACAATAGTACCAGTTAATTTATATTTATTATCACCTTCAACTTTTGCTAATTTATAGGTATCTGATGTACTTTTAGTATATCCCCAATTGCTTGAAATACTTTTAACATCAGCTTCTGGTAATTTTTCTGTGGTTAAATCCATTTTTGATTCTTGTTGGAATTTTAACTCACTTAAATCTAACTTATATTCAGTTGCAGCATATTCATTTTTTGTAATATCGCCATCAACATCTACACTTATAATAATTTGTTTATCAGCACTATCATCCCAATCCTTCTTATTAATTGGCAATAATATAACAATTCCTGGTGTCCCACTTTGAACATCGAATTCTTTCCAAGTAGCTTTTTTTGTTTCGCCATTTAAATTTGTTATTGTTATTATGGTATTTTCATTAGCTTCTGGAACTTCTACGATAGTTGCAAAATAATATTCTGTATCAGCATATTTTTTGTTATCATCATCATTAAAGTATAAGTCAGTATTTGATTTTTTTAATAACAAACCTTTAACTTTATTATTTTCTATTTTTACTTTATCATTTTTACCATAAAAGTTTTCAGTTGTAAAATTTAAATATTGTTTTAATACATCTTTATAAGTTGAGTATTTGCTATTTTCTACATCTGCAGAAATTGTTGCTTCTGATGTTTCAAGAATACGATGCATATCAATATATTTTACATTAACTTTTGTAGACATATCTTTTTTACCTAATACATTCTCGCCTTTTTCCCAACCTTTTGGTTCAAATGTTTGTGCATCACGTTTTCTTACAATTTGATATATGTTCGCTTGTGATAAATCAGTTGGGTCTTCTAATTTTACACTTGTGGCTGCTATTATTAAAGCTTCTTGTTTAATATCATAATTAGATGTAAATGCATATTCTCCAAGAACATATATATAACCAGCATCTTTTTCAATTTTACTCGCTTCTTCCCCTAACTCATCAATAGTCATTTCCTTTGCGAAAACTGATACTGAAGATATAAAGAAAGTGAACAAGGCGAATGTAAAAAATTTTGCATTTTTTTTCATATTTTCATCCCTTTCTTTAACATATTATTACTTTTGCTGTTACTTTGCTACCATTTGATAATGTTAGTTGAGCAGAAGATCCACCTTTTTTTACAACAGTTGATGATATAGAACCTTGTCCTTTTGATACCAATGTTCCATTAAATTCAAAACCTAGATAATCAGTAAATGCAGTTCCATTTCGTTCTACTCTAAAGTCATATTGAATAGCTCCTCCAGCAACTTCTAATTTTCTTTGCGTTATGTAAATCACATAAGTTGGTTCTTTTTCTTTTACTGTAACCTCATAAGTTGCAGTCTTTCCATTTGCAGTTGTAACAGTTATAGTAACTGTTCCTGCACTAACACCAGTAACTCTACCATTGCCATCTACTGTTGCAATTCCAGAATTGCTACTTTTCCATGTAACACTTTTGTTTGTTGCATTACTTGGCGATATAGTAGCTGATAATTGAATACTATCGCCAACATAAACTTCTCTATTACCTGAAATAGTTACATTTGTTGGTTCAACAGTTGCCGGTGGTTTTGGTGTTTTTCCACCACTTGTGTTACCTCCAGTATTTCCACTAGAGCTTCCGCCGTTATTGTGTGATGTAGATTTTTCTTTTACAGTAATTTTTTTTGTTGCAGTTTTTCCATTTTCAGTTGTAACAGTTATAGTAACCGTTCCTGCTTTTAAACCTTTAACTTTTCCATTTTCATCAACTGTAGCAACACTTTCATCACTACTTTTCCATGTTAATTTCTGCATTGTCGCATTGTCAGGTTTAAATGTTGCTGATAATTTTATACTACTACCTACTGTAACTGAACTAGAACCACTAATTGAAACGCTTTCAATCTCAATTTCTTCTTCTGTTACAGTTACCCTACAAGTAGCACTATATTTACCATCTTTTGATTTTACCGTTATTGTAACAGTACCTTTCTTTAATGCTTTTAAGTTATCATTTTCATCAACTGTAACAATACTATCATCGCTTGATAAATAAATTAGGTCTTTTTCACTCAATCCATCAGGTAGTGATGATATTTCAAGTTTTTGTGTTGAACCTATAACTAAATTTAATTCTTTTACTTTTAGTCCAATTTCTGCATTCCAATATGCTTCTAATATAATATCTTTGGTAATTTTAGTATCAAAATCAAATAATTCATCTTCATAATACCAGCCACCAAATTCATACCCATCTTTAGTTGGATCTGTAGGTTTTTTAACTTTCTCATTTTCTTTTACTTTAACAGATTCTACAATAATACCACCATTTGAATCAAAAGTAACAGTATATTCTTTTTTTGTACAACCTTTTATCAATAAGAAAATAACAAGTAAAACTAAAATTCCAAGAACAATTCCAATTATAGTCTTTTTTGTTTTTTCCGAAGATTCATTTTTCATATTTACTCCTTTCTCTTCTTTAACAATTTAAAATTTCATTTAATACGTACTAATCTATATCTAATATAGGGATTGATTTCTATATTTAAGATAAAAAAATCGCTTAAAGTTTAAGCAAATTAGTTACAGAACATATCTAAAACTTATCTCTTATAACATCAATTGCCAAACTACAACAATCAATTTTTACTACGCAGAGATATGTTTGTTCGCAGGTATAATTAACTTATCAATTTGTAATAACCGATAATTTGGTTGAACATATGCATAGTAAATAAATTTAAGTACATAATAATGATATAATCTAATTTTCTACTCTCAAATTATCAATCCTCCTACATCCACAAATAACCGATAAGTTTACCTTATCTAACAAAATTATACAATAAATTCAAATATTAGTCAACGAACTATATACATTTTTTTAATTTTGTCTTTATAACTATAGTTATAAAGAATTTTATGCAAGTTTTCAATATAATATTTTCTGATTATATGCTATTTTATGAAGATTGGAGGCGAATTAGAATTAATTTGGAAAGCAAAGATATTTTAGCAATAAACCTTAAATATTATAGACATCTAGCAAAATTATCACAAGAAAAATTCGCCGAAACAATAGATACCAGTTTAATATATATAAATCAACTAGAAAAAGGTAAAAGAAACCCATCATTGGAAATGCTAGATAGAATATCAATTAGTATTTCTAATTTATTAGGAAAAGATATTCCAAGTTCCGAATTAATTGCCTATGATAAGAAAAAGATTATTGTTGCTAAAAGAGTTGATGAAATTAAAAAAAGTAATTAATGACATTAAGGACATTTAATTACTTTTTTAATTGTTGTCTTTTTCTAATTTATCAAGACATTTTTATAAAGTTTTCTTTTGAGCTTTTATATTCTTTCATGTATTTAAATGATAGTAAACTAATTAAAACCCCTAATTCTTCAGAATTTATTGTTAATAATGAATCTATCAGCTTCTTTCACACTTATATTTTGATGATAAACCTGATGATGTTAAATATCGTTTATTTAATGTTGATGATCCAGCTATTGTTGAACCTTTTGTCAAAATTGAACATAAAGATTGGAAACAATTTGTTAAAGATAAAAATATTAAGCCTATTAAACGTCGTGATGGTAAAAATATTCCCATTGATGTTCATTGTCCTTGTTGTGGTGCACCTAAAGAATATCCTTATAATAATGGCAAAGGTAAGCAATTTGAATGTAATGTTTGTTCTTTTATATTTTCTAATAATCTTATAAAGCTTAATTAGAATAATATTTAACTTATTTTCATCGTGTCTTTTTTTAGTCTATGTTACTCATTTTTCCATAAAACTTTTCACACTATCTTTTTAGCCATTTTCAATTACTAAAAATGGCTATGTATAGCAAAAAAAAGAATTGAAATTTGCCTTTCAATTCTTGTTATGTTTTGTTAGTCAAAATATATCATTTTTAGTTACTTAAGAATATGTCAGCCTCTTATATGCAGTATATAATTTTGAAAAAAAATCACTCATTTTTATGATTTTTAGGGTATTTTTAAAATTTTGAAAATTGCGTTTTCCCTTTATTTTCAAGGCTTTGCAAAGGTGTAGTTCAAACTAACATCAGCGTCAATATGTAAAACTTTTCCAGGTAAATAAAAATACTCATTTCTATCTAATTCGACATGAAATCTATCTAAAA
>CAZASP010000029.1:0-13755 GCA_964487865.1 uncultured Clostridium sp.
TTTTTTATTTTATTTGACTATTAACCCATTGTATGTAAATAATACATAGCAAGGCTAAATTAATTGTTATTGATACCACTAATCCTATAAATAGGAATGTTAATACTTCTAACATAGCCTCACCTCCTGACTCTTGATAAGAAATCAAGGTAGAAGGTAACACACACACCTACTCTATACTTACTCTCTATGTTAAATACTATACTATATTTTTTTACAATTTTCAATATCAAAATATTATTTTTAACAAAAAATTACTATTTGATAAGATGATTATATCATTTTCTTTTTAATTCTACCAAAATTCCATCGTCGATAAAATTTCTAATATTAGGTAATTATACAAATGTATAAAATATTTATTATTATTTAATCTTCTTCAATCACTTGATATATCTAGGTTTTGCTAATTGTTTCTAACATTGTGTGCATACGGGGGTAAAGTCTCCCGGATGTGAAAATAATATCAACCATTTTCCTTCATAATCTTGTAATTTTATTTTTCCAAATGTTGTATTTGCTTCAAACTCTGGTGCTTTTTGACCTATTTTTACATTTCCATTCATCATTAACTCATAATCCATATAAAATTAACTCCTTTTCATTTTTGTATATTATATAGAAAATTTATAAAAATGTTACTACTTACACGGGTATATATTTATAAATTTAGGATATATTTATTTTACTACACTTATTAAAAAAAGAAAGACTGTTGACAATATTTTTACTTTGTCAACAGTCTGAAGCGCCTTAGAAGACGTTTTTTAATTTAAAATATAAATAAATAAATTTAAATAAGCAGCAAAAGCTAACCATAAAATATATGGAATTTGTAATAATCCAGCAACTTTATCTTTTTCATAAAATTTAATTATCATATATATTACAGCAATTATAAGTAATAAAATCCATATAAAAGAAAATAATCTCCACTTAAAAACAAAAAAGAAAATAGACCAAAATGCATTAATAATTAATTGTAAATAATAAATTTTATCAGTAGTTTCATTTGTTAAATTTTTACTTCTTAAAATCCCATAAGAAACTCCCATTAATATGTATAAAATTGTCCAAACTATTGGAAACACAATGCTTGGTGGAGATAAAAACGGTTTTTCTAACATAGTATAATCCATAAAAGGCGATATTATTATGCCTACAACACCTCCAACAATTACAGGAATTAAAATTGATTTAATAAAAATCGATATTTTATTCATTTTCTTCACCTCTATTATAAAATATATGATAATGGTACATAATAATATTATAAAAATTTAAGAATGGAGTGTATATTATGGAAAATCAAAATTTAAATATTTTAGATGAAGTTAATAAGGGTGCTACTATGGGAATGGATGCTATCTCTTATGTTTCTGGAAAAGTTACAGATGATGAATTTAAAAATGTTTTAGATACCGAGTATAATAAATATAAGAAAATTTCTCAAAGGGTTAATGAATTATATTCTAATTTCAGTAGCAAAGAGCCACATGAAACAAATGCGATGAATAAAATGATGACTTGGTATGGAATTCAAATGAAAACTATGACTGATGATACTACTTCTAAATTATCTGAATTATTAATGCAAGGTACTAATATGGGTATTATTGAAGGTAGACGTTTAATTAATCAAAATTCTAATTCAGATGTCGCATCAGATGTTAAAAATATTTTAAATGATTTTGTTGTTATGCAAGAAGATAGTGTTGAGACTTTAAAAAAATATCTATAAAGTTCAAAAAACGAGCCTTAGATTTAGACTAAGGCTCATTTTTTATTCATGATTTTTTAATTTGCATTTTTCTACAATTTCTTCTTCAGTCATTTTTCCTTCTTTTCTGTAATAATCTGCAATTGCTTCATGAATTGCTTCTTCTGCTAAAACAGAACAATGTAATTTAACAGGTGGTAATCCATCTAAAGCTTTTACAACATCTTGATTTTTTAATTCTAATGCTTCTTCTAATGTTTTACCTTTTATAATTTCTGTTGAAATACTGCTTGTTGCAATAGCAGCTCCACATCCAAATGTTTTAAATTTTACATCTGTTATAATATTATTTTCTACTTTTATAAACATTTTCATGATATCGCCACATACAGGATTTCCAACCTCACCTACACCAGACGCATCTTCTATTTTTCCAACATTTCTTGGATTTGTGTAATGGTCAATTACTTTTTCTGAATAGTCCATTATTTTTTCTCCTCCTCTATAAATTTTTCCCATAATGGAGACATTTCTCTTAGTCTACCCACTATTTCTACTAAATTTTCTACAACATAATCAATTTCTTCTTTTGTGTTATTTTTACCAATTGAAATTCTTAAAGAACCATGTGCAATTTCATGTGGTAAACCAATTGCTAATAATACATGAGATGGATCTAATGAACCAGATGTACATGCACTACCACTAGAAGCACAAATTCCTTTCAAGTCTAAGTTTAGTAATAAACTTTCTCCTTCAATAAATCTAAAAGAAATATTAGTATTTCCTGGTAATCTATTTTCTAAATCGCCATTTATTTTTACATAAGGAATTTTTTGTGTTACTTGCTCTAAATAGTAATCTCTTAGTTCTTTTATTTTTTTATTATGCTCTTCTAAATTTTCATTTGCAAGTTCAATTGCTTTTCCTAAACCAACAATTCCTGGTACGTTTTCTGTTCCTGCTCTTTTATTTCTTTCTTGATGTCCGCCATTTATTAATTTGTCAAATTTAATTCCTTTACGTATATAAAAAGCTCCTACACCTTTTGGTCCATAGAATTTATGAGCTGATAAAGAAAGACTATCTATTCCATATTCTTTAACATCTATTCTTACACTTCCAACAGCTTGTACTGCATCAGTATGGAAAAATACGTTATTTTCCTTTGCAATTTTTGCAATTTCTTTTATTGGTTCAATTGTTCCTATTTCATTATTTGCAAACATTATAGTTATTAAAGTAGTAGTAGGTCTTATTGCTTCTTTTAACTCTTGTAAATCAATAATACCATTTTCATCTACTCCAATATAAGTAACTTCAAATCCTTCGTTTTCTAATTGTTTGCATGTTTCTAATACAGCTGGATGTTCAATTTTTGATGTAATAATATGATTTCCTTTATCTTTGTAACTATGAGCAATACCTCTTATTACTGTATTATCACTTTCACTTCCTCCTGCTGTAAAATAAATTTCACTACTTTCGCAGTTTAAAGCTTTTGCTACTTTTTCTCTTGCTTCCTCAACTGCTTTTTTGGTTTCTCTACCTAATTTATAAATAGATGATGGATTTCCAAAGTTTTCACTAAAATATGGTAACATTTCTTTTAATACTTCTTCATCCGTTTTTGTAGTTGCACTATTGTCTAAATATACCGTTTTCATATTTTCCTCCTTTTCCTATTAAACTAGTAGGAATTATATCATCCATTTCCTAGTAAGTCAATAGGAATTCCAAAAATTTTTATTATAAAAATTTAATTATATGTTACAATTCACAAATTTTAAATTTTAAAATATTAATTGTAACTAATATATAATTACTCTATTATGTCTTCCAAAGTTTTACTATCAATATACGCATTTACTGTTTCGTCTAAACCTTTCCAGAAAGAATAAGTTTTGCAATTTTCCTTTTTGTCGCATTTTCCGTCTTCTGTTAAGCAATAAATCGGTTTCAAATCGCCTTCAGTTGCTCTTAAAATATCTCCTATGGTATATTGACTTGGTTCTTTAGCAAGCTTATATCCACCATTGTTTCCTCTTGCTGTTTCTAAAAAATTTGCTTTATTCAACATAGCTATAATTTGTTCTAAATATTTATTAGATATTTCTTGTCTATTTGCAATATCTTTTAAAGATATAAAGCTTCCATTATTATGCATTGCTAAATCCACCATTATACGAAGTGCATATCTTCCTTTTGTTGTTATTTTCATTTTACCCCTCCCATTAATGATTATACTACTAATTTAATAGGAATTGCAAATTCAATTTTAAATACCCATTATTATGCTAAAGTCATTTCTTTAGCTTTTACCATTTCACAAATTAAATCTGCTGATTTTTTTACTCCTAAAGTATCACTGTTAATGCATATATCATAATTAGATTGGTCCTTCCATTCTTTTTCTGTGTAATATTTATAATGATTTGCTCTTAGCTTATCAATTCTTTTAATTTCTTTTTCTGCTTTATCTTTTTCTATTCCATATATCTCTGTTGCCCTTTTTATTTTATTTTCTAAATCGCTATAAACAAAAACTCTTACTACATTTTTTCTATCTTGTAAAATAAAGTTTGCACATCTACCAATAATAACACAAGATTCTTTATCAGCTACATTCTTAATTAGTTCCGATTCTTTTAAGAATAAATCATCTGCATTATTTAATCCAAAATAATATCCGTTATTTAATCCTGCTAAAACATTTCTTTTTTGCTCATTATTTTCAATATATTCTTCTGACAAGCCTGTTTCTTCTGCAAGCTTTTCTATGAAATCTTTGTCATAGAGCTTAATTCCCAATTTGTCAGCAATTAATCTTCCTATATATCTCCCACCTGAACCAAATTCTCTTGAAATTGTAATTATTACTTGTTTGTTCAATTGATTATCTGTGCTTGTATCATCTATTAATGCTTGACTCTTATTTTCACTCTGTTTTAAATGTTTTATTTCAAATATTAGTAAAATACTTGCTAATATAAATGCTGTTCCGTCAGCTACTGGTCCTGCAAATAAAATACCTGTAATACCAAATATTTTACCTAATATTATCAATGCTGGAATTAGAAATAAAATTTGTCTAGATAAAGATAAAATTACACTTTTTATACTTTTTCCAATTGCTTGGAAAAATATACCTGATGGAATCTGAATTCCGTTACAAATACATAGCATAAGATATATTCTAAATGCTAAACATGCAAATTCCATATAATTTTCATTACCACTACCAAAAATTGAAATTAATTTGTCTGGTATGGTTTGGAATAAAATAAATGCAAAAGTGCTTATAATAAGGCTAATTCCTAAAACCATTTTTAATGTTGTTTTAACTCTATCAAATTTTCTTGCCCCATAATTATAACCAAAAATTGGTTGTGAACCTGTAGAAATACCAACAATAATACTATTTAAAATTTGACTAATTTTCATAACAATTCCAAGTACAGTAATTGGGATTTCAGAACCAAATTTAGATTCTGCACCATATTTAGCTAGTAAATTATTTTCAACAGCAACAACAAATACAAAACTCATTTGTGTTATAAAGCTACTAATTCCTAATGCTACTACTCTTTTTCCTACACTAAATTTGAATTTAAAGTTTTCTTTGTTCAAAGTAATAGATTTGAATTTTTTTAGATAGCATATATTAAAAGCAAAAGTAACAAATTGACTAAAAATTGTTGCAATTGCTGCACCTTCTACTCCCATTTTAAAAATAAAAATTAAAATAGGGTCTAGTATTGTATTTAAAATTGCACCTACTACCATGGTTATCATAGCAAATCTTGGACTACCATCTGCCCTAATAATAGAATTTAAAGTAGTTCCTATCATCATAAATGGTAATCCTATTGCTATTATTCGTCCATAACCTAAAGCATAATCTCTTAAGTTATCTGTACATCCAAATATATTTAATAATTGTGGTAAGAAAATTAAAGTAATCACACAAAAAACAATTGATACAACTAGAGCCATAATAATGCCATTACTTACACCTTTTTCTGCTTCTTCTTTTTTCTTCTCTCCCAATTTTAAACTTAAATAACTTGCTGCACCATCTCCTAGCATCAAAGAAAATGCCAAACCTATCATAGTTAGTGGGAATACAACATTAGTTGCTCCATTTCCTAAATAACCTACACCATTTCCAATAAATATTTGGTCAACGATGTTGTAAAGTGAATTTACTAATAACGATATGATACAAGGAATTGAAAATTTTCTAATTAGTTTGCCTATTTTTTCGGTTCCTAGTATGTTTTCTTCCTTTTCCATTTTTTACCTATTCCTTTCTAAGACAAATCTAGAAAGTGAAATATTTTTTCACAAAATATTTCACTTTTTAGTATAACTTATTTAATATCCGAATATTTTTTATACCTAGTATATAATAATATTATTATTATCAAATTTACTATAATTACTATTGCTAAAATAATATTCCAAACGCCCGCATAAGGCAATACTTTATTTTCTGTAATCGTATTATCTTTATTACCTGGTTTTTTAAAAGGTGGATTAACCTGCACATTATCTTTAGCTTTCTTTTTATTTACAAAACTTGCTTGAATTACTTCATCATCTACAATTGTTCCTGTTTCATTTGAACTTGTAATTTCATAATCTTCATTATTTTCTTCTGTAACTGTATATTCAATATCTGTTGGTAAACCACTCGCTGTTTTTTCTTCTCCATCTTTAAGTGTGAATGTTGCTATTCCATTTTCAAATGTCATTTCTCCATATTCTCCATTTATTGTTGTATCACTTAATGTTACTTTAAAGTTAAATTGTTGCTCCTTATCCTCTTGCTTTTCACTTACAACTGTTTTTGAAACTTTTAAATTACCTCTTTTTATTGTCTTAGAATTTGTAAATGTAGCATTTGAATTTTGTACTGAACTTATTGTTCCGTCTGTTCCTTCACTTGATGTTGTATATCCATCTTGATTTGCTTCTGTTTCTGTAACTGTATATGTTACATTTTCAGGAATACCTGTTGCTTGTTTACTCTCACCATGTTTTAAAGTAAATTCAGCTACACCATTTGTAAAGGTCATATCTCCAAATGTTCCATTTATTGTTGTATCTGATAGAGTAACTGTAAAGTGCCAATCTTTGTTTGTATCTCCACCGTCACCTGTTACTATTTTTGAAACTTTTAAATTACCTCTTTTTATTGTCTTAGAATTTGTAAATGTAGCATTTGAATTTTGTACTGAACTTATTGTTCCGTCTGTTCCTTCACTTGATGTTGTATATCCATCTTGATTTGCTTCTGTTTCTGTAACTGTATATGTTACATTTTCAGGAATACCTGTTGCTTGTTTACTCTCACCATGTTTTAAAGTAAATTCAGCTACACCATTTGTAAAGGTCATATCTCCAAATGTTCCATTTATTGTTGTATCTGATAGAGTAACTGTAAAGTGCCAATCTTTGTTTGTATCTCCACCGTCACCTGTAACTGTTTTTGAAACATTAATGCCTCCAGTTATTATTTTATTTGTGAATACTGTTTCAGGTATAGGTTCATCAGAAATTGTTCCAGTTTCAGATGTTGAAGAAACAGTATAATAACCAGTATCCTCTTCAGAAACAGTATAATGTGCATCTATAGGTAAATCCATTATTTTCAATGTCTGTCCATGTTTTAACTGAGTTGTTGCCTTCCCTGAGGTAAATGATATTTGCCTTTCCTCTACTTTTCCACCATTTTCCCAAACTTCAGCATAATACTCACCTTCAGCATTCTCAACTTCAATATTAAATGTAAACTGCTTGTCTTTGTTTCCACCATCTTCAACAATTTTAGTTATGTTGAGTCCACCAAATTTAAATGTATTTGTACAAGTAAAAACAAATTCCTCTGTTGAACCATCTTCACCAGCATCAATACTTATTGCATCAATATTTACTTCATTTGCTCCATTGCTTTCAGTTTCCTCGAGCGTAAAGTTATAATCACGTCCATCGACTATGCCAATTTCCTCTTTGTTTATTTCATCAGTTTGCAATTTTTGATTACCTTTTAAATTGAATGCAAACCCAATACTGTGTTCTTCCTCATTTTTATTCCATACTATTGTTTCTTTTTGAGGAGATCTATCTTCTAAATCAGTTTTTGTAAGTTGTTGCCCAGTTGTTGTTGGAACTTTAAAGTCACTAGTTGCTTCTTTAATAGCCAATTTGAATTCAAAATCTTTATTGATTATTTCTTGTTTCTTTTTTTCAGAAACCACCCCTTGAAACCCAATGTTTTTTATAACATTTATATTGAAATTTCCACCAATTAAACTTCCATTTATCATCAAGCCTCCTGCTCCATAAGTAGCATTTTTTGAAGTATTTCCTGTAATATGAACTTTGTATCCATCATCTTCTTCTGCCATAGCTCGTATTTCTGAACCTTCAACATGTGCTTTAAAACCAACTGGATTAAGATTTGCTTCTCCTTCTCCTAATTCTGTTTGACCATCTAAATTTGTAATTCTATTTTTTGTTTTTGTCGATGCTAATGCTTCTTCTTCACCATCTCCTGTTTCTGTAGCTTTTTCTTCTAAGGCTTTATCCCAGTTATACCAACCTGTACGTGCTACATCTTCTTTCAGGTTTGTCCAATTATATTCTTTTCCATCAGTCATTTTATCAGCAATATATAGTCGTGGAAGTCCTTCTTGATTTACATAAGGGTCATATGGAACGGCAAGGATGTCCATACCATCATTCGTTCCATTATTATATATTGAGATATTACTATTTTCATAGAAATATGCTTCAGCATTTGGACAAAGCCCTACACCATTAGCTATAACATTACCGTTATAACCACCTTCAACAGAATTACCAGTAACAAGAGCATTATTCATATAAAGTCTTACATCTTCGCCAATATATATACCTCCAGTATTATAATGCTCTAATGTGACCGCTCCATACTCATCGTCTGGATTTCCTGCTTGATATGTTGATGGATCTCCAAGGCTAACATTGTTAATTATATCACACTCAGCCAATGTTAAATTTATGTTCGCACCTGTTTCTTTACCAAAGCGTCCTATCCACATACCACCTCCATTTCCAGATACGGTGTTTTCAGAAAATTGAGTTCCTCCTTCTACAATTATGTCTGCGTTTCGAGCCGTAACCATAAGCCCTCCTCCGTCAACTTTTGTTGTATTATTTGTAAATTTTCCGCCATTTATATTAACTAAAAAGTATTCTTGGGTATTATTATAGATATCAAAACCTCCGCCGTTTGTTTCAGCTGTATTTCCTATAAACTCACAATTATTAAGATTTACGTTTTTTATGTCTATGGTATGTACAGCACCACCTGCTCCAGTTAATGTTTCGTTATTTTTAAAAGTGCAATTGTCTAAAGTTAGCTCAGATTTTACTTTTGTATTGTAAATATCTAAACCTCCACCAGCATTCATTGCTTTATTCTCTATAAACTCACAATTATTAAAAGATATGTTTTTTACATGTGTCGTATGTATAGCACCGCCTTCTCCAGTTATTGTTTCATTATTTTTAAAAGTACATCTATCCGCAAAAAAAGAAGATTCTTGTGTATCATTCTGTAAAAAACTTATAGCACCACTAGCATTTTTTGCTGTGTTTCCATCAAAAGTGCAATTTTCTAAAGCTAGCTCACATTTTCCTTCAATATGAATTGCACCTCCAACAAGTGCAGTAGCTTTATTACCTTTAAAAGTACTGTCTTTTATAGACATTTTATAATCAGAGCCTTGATGTATTATAGCACCTCCTGCTTGAGCTGTATTGTTTTCAAATGTACAATGAATAATTTCTATACTCGTACTTGATTTTGCATAAATTACGCCACCAGCTGCTCCAATTGTGTCTTTAAAGTTACACTCAGATAAGGTGATTTTAGAATCAGAGCATTGACAATTAAAAATTCCTCCATATTTAGTTACTACATTATTTGTAAACTCTCCTCCACTTATATCTATTGTAGAATTTTTTCCATTTATATAAAGAACACCACCATGTTGACTGCTATTATTTGAAAACACTGTTTCACCTGTAACACTAATTTCGCAGTTATCAGCATTCCAAAAACCAATAACACCGCCAAATTGATCTTGGCTGTCTTGGTTAATTGTTTTGTTGCCCTCAAAAGTCCCACAATTTATTATCATATTTTTAGGATTTACACCATAAATTGCACCACCACTTCTTGCACTATTGTTCGAAATGTTTCCACCATTCATTTCAAATGATGCATTCTGTCTATACAAAATTGCTCCACCTTCAAAATCCTCAGAGTTAGGTCTATCTTTAGCTTCATTTATATTTATACCATTTGTTGTATGATTATTGCGAATTGTGCCACCATTAACTATAACAGACGAACTCTCTGCATATATAGCACCATAACTATCATTATTTTCAACTACAGCATTTTCATTTATTGATAAAGTTGATTCACTCTCAAGAACTATAGTTCTTCCTTCATCATTATTTGTAGCATCAACAATAATGTTTTCTAATGTTAGTGAACCTCCATTTGTTACAGCAAACATATTGGAATTACTACCATTTTTTGTGATTGTTTTAGCTTCTTCGTCTGACTTAATTATTACTTTTATATTTTTATTTAAAGTCATTTGATCTACTTCAATATCTTCTGTAACATGTATAATGCCACTTTCTTCGTTTTCTTTTAAATACTGGCATGCTTCTTCCAATGTTGGCTTTACCATTGATCCTTCTGCATTGTTTGGAGCAGATGGAACATAAACATCAATATTTTCTATAGATTGGAAATTTTCTGTTTTTGATTCATAATTTTTTGAAAAAAACGAACTGTTCGAATTTTGACTTTTATTTACTACTGATTTTGTTTTATTTTCAGCACAAATTTTTACTCCACATAATAATCCTACAAGAATTATAACAAAAGCTATAGTTAACATACAATGTTTTTTTCTTCTCATTTCGTCCTCCCATAATTTTTTATTCTATACACACTTATATAGAATTGTGCTTGAGGTTTCAATACTTTATCTCTTAAATCGCTTACATTATTTTTTTGAACTATGTAATTATATAGTGTATTTTTTTACTTAATTTAAATATACAATAAAATATAAGTATTTGTCAATGCAATTTTTTGGAAGTTTAACAGTAGCAATAGCATCAGAATTACAAAACCTTTCAGGTAGTAGAATATATAAAATTTTTCAACTCTTCTGGAGTTCCTAAAACATGTACTTTATTCGCATCTATAATGCTTATTCTTACTTCCATATTGTTCTTAATCATGTAATTATATAAAGGTGCAACATACTTTTCGTTTTTCTCTAAATTTCTATCATTTGAATAATATTCATTATATATCTTTTCATATAATCTTGCAGAGGAAAAATAATATGCTCCCAATGTACAATTATCAGATATTCTTTCCTTTTCTTTTACTTCTATTACTTTTCCTTCTTCATTTAACTTTGCAAAACTCCAATGATCTCCTGAAGCATGGAAACATGGTATATACCCATCACCAGATATATCCTCTAATTTCATTTCGTAAGGTTCAACATATGTATCAATATTATATATCATAATGCTATTTTCTTTTTCACAATAAGGCATCGCTAACATACATGTAGTAGCTTGCCCATCTGTTAACTCTTCTATTTCTACAATCTCTATTTTTTTGATATTATACTTTTCACATTTGCTAGTTATAAATTTTCTAGAATTATCTTCTTTACGAACAACAAAAATATACTTATCTACATTTTCATTATATCCCACTAAACTATCCATAGACCATTCAAAAAGAGTTTTACCATTAGCTTCAATCATGTATTTTGGCATTTCATAACCTGCTTTTTTAAAACGTGAACCTACTCCTGCCATAGTTATAATTATTGTCATTTTACTATTAATCATATTTTAGTTTTCCCTTCATTAATTATTACTCTAATTCTTTTCTTGAATTTTTACATATTTCTTCTAATTCTTCTGTAGTTTTTGTTAAAAATTCATCTGGTCTAATTGTCCTATCATCTACATAAAAGCCTTTGTGTCCCGGCCAAGGTTTTCCATATATAATTTCATCATATGGTATTTTCCACTTATCAAGCCAATTTAATAAAATTTTTGCAGTATTTTTGTTAATCATACCAATATTTCCATTATAAGAATTCATATTACGAGAAGTAAATAAAATAATTTTTGCACCATTTTCTTTATAATATTTTAACTTTTCTATCATATTTGTATATGGTACTAAATCTTCATATTTCTCTTCTTTTTTCTTTATAGGACACAAGGTTCCATCAATATCAAAGATAAAACTAAATTCTTCATACATTATTATATTCTCCTATTTTTTAACTTTTTTGAATATCCTATTACTCTTTTTATTAACTTAATTCTCGCTTTCATTCCATTATTCCAAGAAGACTCTCCTTCTTGTCTTTCATGTTGTACAACTTTATATCTATAAATTTTCATATTCATTTTTTTTGCCATATAATATATGTACAAATCTAACGAAAAATCATATGGTGGATTTTCTAATTTTTCCATAAATTTTCTTGAAAATACTGTAGGTTGTGCATTTATGTCCCATAATTTTGTGTGCAATATTAATGTTTCATATACACTCATTCCAAAGGTAAATATTCTATCTACAATTGGTCTATTGGTACGATTTCCTTTTATAAAAATATCGGTTGGGTAATTATTTTGTTTTAAGTATTCTATTGCTTTTGCTATTTCTTTTGGACTAAACTGTAAGTCTGCATGTAAATAGCCCAAAAAATCTCCGCTTGCTACTTTTAGTCCTCTTAATATTCCATACCCATATCCTTGATTAACTTCTACTGTTTCTATTTTAATAAAATCATTTTCAGTTTGTAATTTTTTCATAACTTCAGCACTGTTATCTTGTGAACCATTATTTACAAGAACTACTTCTATGTCATATCCTTTTTCTATTAAATTTATTTTAAATTCTTCTACAAGTTTTTTTAAATTTTTTTCTTCATTGTAGCATGGAACTATTATTGATGTTTTCATTTTTTATTCCCCTTCATTATTATCTTTTACTGGTACATACGCACTCATTTCACCATGTGGTGTGATACTTACTACTTTTATTTTTGAACTAGAAAAATCCACATCTTTTTCTACTTCGTACAAATTTTTACAACTTTCATAGTTTGGCTTTATTGTATTTTGATAGAAAATCACATTTAATGTTATTAAAAGAACTATTGTTGCAATTCTACTTATGTATATTTTTTTCTTAAATATTTTTCTTAAGTCATCATAAATCCACTTTATTAACAGCAATGCAATTGTAGCTGCTGGAATTGAGTTATAAAAATTATCACTTGGTAATTTGAAGTAATCATCTTGTTTGAAATATACCATAAAATATATGCCCATTATAATTATCAATCCCCACAGAAACATATTTATATTTTTATTTTTACAATATCTCCATAATAACATTAATATTACTGCTGAACCTACTAAAATATATACTTTATTTTTAGCCTCATTTTGTGGCTTGCAGAATGACATTACATATGTGAAATTTTTTGCTGTTGCACAAAGTGTTCTTTCAATTGTTTTCGATATATAATTTACTGACAAACTGTTTTCTTTTATTGCTGATTTATTTTCATTTTTCGATAATACTAATACTCCATAAGCTTCTACTATACTTGTAACAAATATAAGTATTATCATAGTAATTTTTATTTTATTTTTTAATATTGCTCTTTTTAGTTCATCTTTATTACTTTCTATAATTTTACATATTATATAATAAGTTATAGGTATTACAATTAATATTGCTACTGGAGATGACAATACCTGCAATATTACAATTGGCAATATGTATAATGGTGGCATTTTTTTAGTTGCAAAATTAATTCCTACTAATAGAATTAACAAGTCTCCCCACCAATGTTCCATTATTGAGGTATATAGCATGTGTCCATGATTTGCTACTACCATCATTA
>CAZASP010000030.1:0-13657 GCA_964487865.1 uncultured Clostridium sp.
TATTTCTAGGTCATAAGTTGTTAATTTTATTTCGTTATCATTTGTTTGAATAAGAATTCCTTCTAGTATTGGCATTGTAGTTTTTGAAGCTACCCCCTTTACTACGGAATTAATAGCTTTAAGAATTGTATCCTTATAACAAACTATTTTCATTTTGCATCCTCCCTTATATTAAATATAATATTATTAGTAGTAATAGTATTAGGTCTTGTGGAAACTGTGGAAAACCTTGTTGAAAATTGATATTCCTAGAAAAATTGATGTTTATAACTTGGTGGAAAACTTAATTTATTTTCCACAATTTGAAAATTTTATTGTGTAAATTTGAGATATTCACAGTTTATTAACACCTTATTAACAAGTGGTTGTGGATATCAAATAGGCTAGTTCCGTAAGAACAAATTGAATATCATCTTTCCAAACAATTATTTTTCAAACACAAATTTTAAAAAAGTTTCAAAAATATTTTTATATAGATGTTTTTCCATCAATGATGATATTTTTCACACTATCCACAATTAATTTTGTATTATTTTTTTCTTTAATTTCTTTTTCAATTTTTTTGCAACCATGCATAACAGTTGAATGGTCCCTTCCTCCAAAGTCAGTTCCTATTTGTGGATAAGACATATTAGCAATTTCACGACATAAGTACATTGCAATTTGTCTTGGAAAAGCAATATCATTTGAACGTTTATTTCCAGATAAATCATCTTTATTTATACTAAAATATTTTGCTACAGTTTCTTTTATAAAATCGCAAGAAATTACTTTTTCACTTTCATACTTAAATTCATTAATTATCATTTCTGATAATTCAATTGTTATTGGACTATGTGTTAAAGAAGCTCTGGCAACTACTTTATTAAATACTCCTTCTAATTCTCTAATATTAGAATCAATTTTATTAGCTATATTTGAAAGAATATAGTCATCTATAATAAGATTTTCATCTTGAGTCTTTTTTCTTAAAATTGCAAGCCTTGTTTCATAATCTGGACAAGAAATATCAGCTAGTAACCCCCACTCAAAACGAGATTTTAATCTATCTTCTAAAAATGGAATATCTCTTGGAGGTTTATCACTTGAAATGACGATTTGCTTTCTTTTTTCATAAAGAGAATTAAAAGTGTGAAAAAATTCTTCTTGTATTCTCTCTTTGCTTGCAATAAACTGAATATCATCAATTAATAAAACATCAATACTACGATATTTTTTTCTAAAAATCTCATTTTTATTATCTCTAATAGCATTTACAAGTTGATTTGTAAATTTTTCAGAAGTAACATACAAAACATTGCAATTTTTATCATTTTCTAAAATTCTATTACCAATAGCATGCATTAAGTGTGTTTTACCTAAACCAACACCACCATATAAAAATAATGGATTATAAGACTTACCAGGCTCGTTAGCAACAGCCAAAGATGCTGCCTGAGCAAATGTATTATTATTTCCAACAACAAAAGTTTCAAAGGTATATTTAGGATTTAGTGAAGATTTATTAGTTATTTTATTAGAGACTCCATTTGTTTCATCTTCTAATTGTTTTTCCCCTATTCCCTCTTTCTTTTCTTCTTTTACATCAATTACAGAGAATGTCCAATCTTTATTAGTAATAAAACTAAGAGTATTTAATAATAAGGGTTTATATTTTGTTTCTACAAAGTCTTTTTGATATTCGGATGTAGTTGTAAACACAATATGATTTCCGTTAATACTACTGATTTCTAATGGATTAATCCAAGTATTAAATGATATTTGTGTTAATTCTTTTTTTAGTTCAGCCTTTATTTTATCCATAAGTTCTTTTTTATCAAATGCCATTAAAAACCATCCTTTCTTTTCTAAGTATCCCTAAAAGTTATTCTATTTTTACTCCCTTATAATAACAAATTTATAGTTAATTAGTCAATAAATTTAATAAATTTTTTTTGTTCACTTGACTTTTACCCTTTATTTGAGGTATAATCGATATACTTGTTATTATTGAACGGAGGTGTATATACATGAAAAGAACATTTCAACCAAAAAACAGACAAGAAAAGAAAGAACATGGATTTATGAAAAGAATGAAAACCAAAGCAGGAAGAAATATAATAAAAGCAAGAAGAGCAAAAGGTAGAAAAAAATTAACGGCTTAGCTTAATTATGCATTTTTTCCTTGACATTTGCCTTGCAAGAAAGGAAAAAGAAAAATGAAAAAAACAAAAATGATGAAAAAAAACAATGAATTTAGAAAGGTTTTTTCAACAGGAAATTATTATTCTGGAACATATATAGAAGCATTTATAAAAGAGGATAATCAAAAAGAAGTGAATTATCTAGGCATTGCCGTTAGTGTAAAAATAGCAAAAGCAGTTAAAAGAAACAAAATAAAAAGATTAATAAAAGAAAGCTATAATTACTATGAGGAAGCTTTAAAAAATGGATATTGCATAGTATTTTTATGGAAGAAGAAGCAAGATACAAAAGAAGCTACTTTTAAAAACATAAAAGAAGACATTAAATATATTCTAGAAAAATCGAAAATAATAGAGGAAAAATCATGAAAAAATTACTTATTTGGCTTATAGAACTATATCAAAAAAATATATCATCATGGCTTGAAAGTAAAAATATTCATTGTAAATATTATCCAACTTGCTCCGAATACACCAAACAAGCAATTCAAAAATATGGAGCGGGAAGAGGAACAATAAAAGGAATCTATCGAATATTAAAGTGTAATCCTTTTTCAAAGGGTGGATATGATCCATTAAAATAGAAACAGGGGGAATTAATATTATGTTTGCATTTTTAGCAAGTATTTTTGGTTACTTACTAGCATTTCTGTATAATATTGTAAACAATTATGGTATCGCTATAATTTTATTTACTGTAATAATAAAACTTTTATTATTACCATTATCAATAAAACAACAAAGAACAATGAAAAAAAGCGCTGAATTACAAGAAAAAATGCAGATAATACAGTTTAAGTATAAAAATGATGCAGATAAAATGAACCAAGAAATCATGGATTTATATAAAACTGAAAAAATGAGTCCATTTAGTGGATGTTTAACTGCAATAGTTCAAATGTTGCTATTAATTTCAATATTCTATTTAGTTAGATGCCCAATAACATATATGGAAAAAATATCAACAGAAGATGTAAATAAATACATAACACAGTTACAAGAAGATGGAAAAGAAGTAAGCCAAGTATATCCAGAAATTGATTTAATCAGAGAATATAACTGGTTAAAGGAAAAAAATCCAGATGATAGTAATATAGAAAAATTAAATATTCAAATGAATTTTCTTGGATTAGACTTAAGTAAAATACCACAACAAAACATGACAGATTATACTGTATATATAATACCTGCTTTATATATTTTATCATCTTTTATATCAATTCGTATGAGTACAGCAATGCAAGAAAAACAAAATAAAAATAACAAAAAAGAGGTAATTGATGGAAAAACAGGAGAAGAAGTAGCAAAAGAAGAAAATGAAATAGATACAGTTATGCAAACAAATAAAATGATGTCATGGATGATGCCAATAATGTCTATTTCAATTGCTTTTGTAGCGCCTTTAGGGCTTGCTTTATATTGGTTAATTAGTAATATTTTAATGATGATAGAAAGACTTATTTTAGATAAAGTAATTAAATAAGAAACTTAAGGGGGAAGAACTGATGGAAAAAACAATAATTTCAGAAGGGAAAACTACCAATGAAGCCATAGAAAATGGGTTAAAACAATTAAATGTTTCAAAAGATAGAGTAGATATAAGAGTACTAGAAAATGAAGATAAAAGAAGTTTTTTTAGTATATTAGCACCTAGAATTGTCAAAGTAGAAATGACATTAAAAGAAGTTAAAGAAGAGTCAACAAGACAAAAAAAAGAAATTGAATTAACTCAAGAAGAACAAGAAAAAGCAAAACAAAATCTTGAAGCATTTTTAAAAGATTTTATTACAAAATTACCAGAAAACACCACATATACTATTGAAACATCAACGAGTTACATAAATGTAAATATAATGAATTCAAATTTAGGTTATTTGATAGGATATAGAGGAGAAACCTTATACGCATTGCAAAATATATTATCTGCAATTGCTGGAAAAGGTATAGAAAATAGAGTTAGAGTTATTTTAGACATAGAAGGTTATAAAGCAAAAAGAGAAAAAACATTAGAAGAACTAGCACAAAAGGTAGCAAAAACAGTTGTTAGAACTGGCAAACCTATAAAATTAGAACCAATGCAAGCATATGAAAGAAAAATAATACATAGTAAATTGCAACAACACAAAAAAGTAGAAACATCAAGTGTTGGAGAAGAGCCATACAGAAGAATTATAGTTTCATTAAAAAAATAATAAATAAAATATAAGAAGATAAAATCGGAGGTCAAAGGTCGGATTTTACAAAATCAATTTGTAATTTCTACTTTTGACTTTTTTTATACAATACAAAAGGAGGAGAAAATGAATACAATTGTTTCAATATCTACGGCGCCTCGGAATAGGAGGAATAGGAATAGTTAGAATGAGTGGAGAAGAAACTTTTTCTATACTAGAAAAAATATTTGAGCCAAAAACAAAACAGAAAATTGAAGAAATAAAAGGTTATACTATTAAATATGGAAATATAGTTGAAAATGGGGAAATAATAGATGAAGTTTTAGTTTCATATTTTAAAAAGCCCAAAAGCTATACAACTGAAGATATGTGCGAAATTAATTCACATGGTGGAAATATAATTGTAAAAAGAATTTTAGAAATATGTTTAAAAAACGGAGCAGAATTAGCCCAGCCAGGAGAATTTACCAAAAGAGCTTTTTTAAATGGGAGAATAGACTTACTACAAGCAGAATCTGTAATGGATGTTATTCATGCAAAATCTGAAAGAGAAGCAAAAACTGGAATAAAACAGTTAGAAGGGATTTTATCTAAAAGAATTGCAGAAATTAAACAAAATATATTAGATATAATGGTAAATATAGAAGTGTCAATTGATTACCCAGAATATGATGTTGACGAAGTTACTAACAGCCAGATTTTAGACAGTTTAGAGATAGTAGAAAAACAGTTACAAAAATTGGAAAAAAGTTTTGATAATGGTAAAATAATAAAAGAAGGTATAAAAACAGCAATTATAGGAAAACCAAACGCTGGTAAATCTTCACTTTTAAATGCTATTTTAAAAGAAGATAGGGCAATTGTTACAGAATTTGAAGGTACAACTAGAGATACTATAGAAGAAATGGTAACAATAGAAGGAATACCTCTTAAACTAATTGATACTGCAGGAATAAGACAGGCAAAAGATGAGGTCGAAAAGATAGGCATTGCTAAAGCAAAGGAAATAGCCAAAGATGCAGATTTAATAATTGCAATATTTGATAGCAGTAAAGAATTAACTCAAGAAGACGAAGAAATCCTAGAATTATTAAAAGGAAAAAAATCAATAATTTTGTTAAATAAAATAGATTTAACGCCAGTTTTAACAGAAACAGACCCAAGACTGCAAGCAGTTAGTAGCACAATTCTTAAGATATCAGCTTTACATGATAAGGGAATAGAACAGCTATATGAAAAAATAGCAAATTTATTTAATTTAGAGGAAATTAACTTAGATAACGAAGCTATAATTACTAATATAAGACATAAGAATTTAATAACAAAGGCAATAGAAAGTGTTAAAAAGACAAAAGAAACAATTAAAAATAAAATGCCTTGTGATATAATAGCAATATTTATGAAAGATATTTTAGAAGACCTGGGAGAAATTACAGGAGAAGAGGTAAATGAAGATATAATAAATGAAATTTTTTCAAAGTTCTGCTTAGGAAAATGATGAAATCAACAAAGCAAACAAATTGTTGATTACATAAAATAAAAACCATAGGTTAAAATTTATAGAATTGCAAAATAAGAGTGTTCTTACAACAAAAAAACAATGCGGAACTAAGAAAAAGCGAACACAGTAAACATAAAACTAAAAAATACTAATAAGTAAAAGATTACCACACGTCCCAAAAAACAAGGATTTCTGTTTCACGAGGAAGGAGGAAAATATGAGTTATATAGCAGGAGAATATGATGTAGCAGTTATAGGAGCAGGACATGCAGGATGTGAAGCAGGTCTTGCTTCAGCAAGATTAGGTATGAAAACATTAATTTTTTCTATTAGTTTAGAAGCAATTGCTAACATGCCATGTAATCCACATATTGGAGGTAGTTCAAAAGGACATTTAGTAAGAGAAATAGATGCACTAGGTGGAGAAATGGGAAAAAACATAGATAAAACTATGATACAAATAAAAATGTTAAATACCTCAAAAGGACCAGCAGTACATTCTTTAAGAGCACAAGCTGACAGAAAAAAATATCAAGCAGAAATGAAGCATACTTTAGAAAAACAAGAAAATTTAGAAGTAAAACAAGCAGAAATAATAGATATAAAAATTGAAAATGGAAAAGTAAAAGCAATAGAAACAGATCTAGGAGCTATTTATAAAGTTAAAACTATTATTTTGGCAACAGGTACCTATTTAAAAGGAAAAATATTTATAGGAGAATTTTCAAAAGAAAGTGGACCAGATGGAGTATCTGCAGCTAATAAACTATCAGAGTGTTTAAAAAATTTAGGTATTAAGTTAATTAGATTTAAAACAGGTACACCAGCAAGAATAAATAGAAGAAGTATTGATTTTAGTAAAATGGAAGTACAAAAAGGAGATGAAGGAATAGAAGCTTTCTCTTTTGAAGACGAACCAAAAAAATTTGAACAAGTAGATTGTTACCTTACATATACTAATGAAAAAACTCACGATATAATCCGACAAAATTTGCATAGGTCACCATTGTATGCAGGTGTTATAGAGGGAACAGGACCTAGGTATTGTCCATCTATAGAAGACAAAGTTGTAAGATTTAGCGATAAACCACGCCATCAAGCTTTTGTTGAACCAGTAGGTTTAGATACAGAAGAAATGTATATACAAGGAATGAGTTCATCATTACCAGAAGATGTGCAAATTGCTTTATATAGAACTATTCCAGGATTAGAAAATGCAGAATTTACTAGACCAGCTTATGCTATTGAATATGACTGCATAGATCCATCTAATCTTAAACTTTCTTTAGAATATAAAGGAATAGATGGACTTTTTATGGCGGGTCAAATAAATGGTACATCTGGTTATGAAGAAGCGGCATGCCAAGGGTTGATGGCAGGTATAAATGCAGTACAAAAAATAAAAGGAAAAGAACCTCTTATTTTAGATAGAACACAAGGATATATAGGAGTTTTAATTGATGACATTGTTACAAAGGGAACAAATGAGCCATACAGAATGATGACTTCTAGAGCAGAATATAGACTATTATTAAGACAAGATAATGCAGATTTAAGATTAACTCAAATAGGATATGAAATTGGATTAATCTCTGAAGAAAGATATCAAAAATTTAAAAGTAAAAAAGAAAAAATAGAAAAAGAAATACAAAGATTAAAAAATACAATTATTAAACCAACTGAAGAAGTAAATAATTTTTTAAAAGAATATAAAACTGCTGAATTATCAACAGGCACAAAGATGTCAGAATTATTAAAAAGAACAGAATTAAACTATGAAATATTAGCAAGCATTGACCCCAAAAGACCAGAACTTAGTTATCAAGAAAAACAAGAGGTAGAAATTCAATTAAAATATGAAGGTTATATTAAATTGCAAGAACAACAAGTAGAAAAATTTAAAAAATTAGAAACAAAAATTTTACCAGAAAATATTGACTATGAAAAAATAAAAGGAATTAGTTTAGAAGGAAGACAAAAATTAAATAGACTAAAGCCACACTCCATAGGACAAGCATCTAGGATATCAGGGGTTTCCCCTGCAGATATATCAGTATTATTAGTTTATTTACAACAAAAAAAACAAGGAAGGAAAATAATATGTTAAAACAAGATTTTGCAAAAATTATACAGGAATATGCAAAAGAGATGGAAATTATATTAGAAGAAGAACAAATAAACCAATTTTATTCCTATATGGAACTTTTAATAACATGGAATGAAAAAATTAATTTAACAGCTATTATTCAACCAGAAGAAATCATTTTAAAACATTTTGTAGATTCAATAACAATTAACAAATATATAAAACAAAATGCTAAATTAATTGATATTGGTACAGGAGCAGGTTTCCCAGGAATTCCATTAAAAATTATTAGAACTGATGTAGAAATAACTTTAGTGGATTCACTAAATAAAAGAATTAATTTTTTGAAGGAAGTAATTAACAAATTAAAATTAGGAAACATACAAGCTATACACTCTCGTGCAGAAGAAATAGGCAAAAATAGAGTTTATCGTGAAACTTTTGATTATGCTACATCAAGAGCAGTAGCAAATTTATCTACTTTATCAGAATACCTAATACCACTAGTAAAACAAGATGGTTATGTTATAGCTATGAAAGGTTCAAATATCGAAGAAGAAAAAAATCAAAGTAAAAAGGCAATTGAAATATTAGGTGGGAATATAGAAGAAATAGAAAAGTTTAAATTACCAAAAAGTGATATAACTAGAAATATTATAAAAATCAGAAAAATAAAAGCAACACCTACTAAATATCCGAGAAAAGCTGGAATGCCAGCAAAAGAGCCAATATCGTAATTATAGGTTTTTATAGGAACAAAAAAGTCAATTAATTTTAAGTTTTTTATTGACTTTTTTTTTATATTTTTATATGATAATAATGTAAAATAACAAGAATTTATAAATAAATATTAACTAATAAATGGAGGCAATAAAATTGGGAAAAATTATATCTGTAGCAAATCAAAAAGGTGGAGTTGGAAAAACCACTACAACCATCAATTTAAGTACAATTTTAGCCCAAAAAGGGAAAAAAATGTTATTAATAGATGCAGACCCACAAGGCAATGCTAGCAGTGGACTTGGAGTTGAAAAAGAAGTAGAATTTTCAACTTATGATATTTTAGTTAATGACACTCAAGTTGAAGACACTTTGCAAGATACTATTATTAAAAATTTAAAAGTATGTCCATCTAACATGAACTTAGCAGGTGCAGAAGTCGAATTAGTTTCAATGATGTCAAGGGAACAAAGACTAAAAGAAAAATTAGAACAAATAAAAGATAAATTTGATTATATATTAATAGACTGTCCACCATCTTTAGGATTAATTACATTAAATGCTTTTACAGCCTCTAACAGTGTGTTAATACCAGTGCAATGTGAGTACTATGCATTAGAAGGATTAGGACAATTATTAAATACTATTAACTTAGTAAAAAAGCACTTAAATAAAGGAATTCAAATAGAAGGAGCATTACTTACTATGTATGACATGAGGACAAACCTTTCGAATCAAGTGGTTAAAGAAGTTAAGAGATACTTCAATGATAAAGTTTATAAAACAGTTATACCACGTAATGTTAGATTGAGTGAAGCTCCAAGTTATGGTATGCCAATTACAGAATATGATCCAAAATCAAAAGGGGCAAAAAGTTATTTAAAATTTGCTAAAGAATTTTTAAAAAACAATGAAGAAGAAAAAAAGGCAAAACATATGGAGTAAAATTGTTTAAAGGAGGAATGTAATATGGCAAAAATGACAGGACTAGGAAAAGGATTAGACGCATTATTTGGATCTGTACCAGAGGAAGAACAAATACAAGAAAATGATACTTTAAGAAATTTAAAAATAACTGAAGTAGAGCCAAATAGAAATCAACCAAGAAAAAGATTTGAACAAGAGGCATTAGAAGAATTAGCACAATCAATTAAAGAATATGGATTAATTCAACCAATTGTAGTTACACCAAAAGAAGGATATTACAGTATAGTAGCTGGAGAAAGAAGATGGAGAGCCAGTAAAATTGCAGGATTAAAAGAAATTCCAGCCATTATTCGTGAAGATGATGAAAGAATAAATTCAGAAATTTCTTTAATAGAAAACATGCAAAGAGAAGACTTAAATCCAGTAGAAAAAGCGATGGGAATAAGAACTTTAATTGATACTTATGGTTTATCACAAGAAGAAGTTTCTAAAAAACTAGGAAAAGGAAGAAGCACTATTGCAAACTGGGTAAGAGTTTTAAATTTAGAGCCACGTGTATTAGAAATGGCAAAAGAGGGAAAAATATCTGAAGGATATTGTAAAGCATTATTAGCAATTACAGATCCAGAAAAACAGTATCAAACTGCAATACAAATGTTAGAAAGAGGCTCAACTGTAAGACAAGTAGAGAAAAAAGCACGAACAAAAGAAACAAAAGAAGAACAACAAAGAAATCACATTTTATATAAAAATATAGAAGATAATTTCCAAAGCTTTTTTGGAACAAAAGTAAGATTAGATGCTGGAAAGAGAAGAGGAAAAATAATAATTGAATACACATCAAATGACGACTTAGAAAGAATATTAGGATTAATAAAATAGTCCAAAAGGAGGTATAAATGGAAAACATAATGGAAATTATAAAAACAGACAATTTTCAAATATCTATGGTAGCTTTAATAATCATTTTATTAATAGGATTTATAATTTTGTTAGTTAAATTTTCTAAGCTTAACAAAAGATATAATAGTTTTATGAAAAAATTGGAAAATGGTGAAACATTACAAGAAGATTTAGAAACCTACATGTACCGTGTAGAAAAAGTAGAAAAGCAAAATGCAGAAATAACAAATAATGTTAAAAACTTAGAACAAGATTTAACAAAATGTATTCAAAAAATAGGTATGGTAAGATATAATGCATTTAAAGATACAGGAAGTGACTTAAGTTTTGCATTAGCTTTATTAGATGAAAATAATAATGGTGTAATACTAAATGGTATCTACTCTAGAGAGATGTCAAATATATATGCAAAACCTGTAGAACAAGGAAAATCTTCATACACACTTTCAAATGAAGAACAACAAGCATTGCAAAAAGCAATAGATACAAATAATATTATAAAATAAAAATTGTTAAATAAAATGTTAAATACAATTCTGTAAAGTAAATGCAATTATAGCAAAAAATAGTACAAAAACCAAAATTTGGTATTGACAAATGTTTAGAAAAATGCTAATATAAATACTGTCGCTGGACATTTGTCTAATGATTTGGAGAGGTGGTCGAGTTGGTTTATGGCACCAGTCTTGAAAATTGGCGTGCGTTTGTAGCGTACCGTGGGTTCGAATCCCACCCTCTCCGCCAAATAATAAAAATTAGACATAGCTTATGTCTAATTTTTATTTATTAGTCAAGGAGATGTACCCAAGTGGTGAAGGGGACTGTTTGCTAAACAGTTAGGTCGTGAAAACGGCGCGGAGGTTCGAACCCTCTCATCTCCGCCAAAATAATATAAGGAGAAAATATACCAGTAGAATTCAAGAAATATTACCTAAAACTTTTGTAGAATATGACTGTGAAGAAATAAAGAAATTTTTTATAAATTTTCAAGCAAATTTTCAAAGAAAGTTAGAATTGCTTGGAGCATAGATAATATGAAAGCAATTAATAGTATAAAGAATGGCTCTTTATACTATTTTTTTACGCTAAAGATAATAAAGAAAAAAGTTGTCAAATTAAGAAAAATAATGTATAATTAAAATAGAGGAAATAAAAGAAGGTGATAACATATGAAAAAATCGATAAAAAATATATTGATAATAATTTTTGCAATAGTTTTTATTTTATTAATTGATAATAAATGTTTTTCATATAGTAAAAAGATGTTTAAAGCTAGAGATACAAATGGTAATGGAGAAATATCCAAAAAAGAAATTATTGCATTTTGTAATAAAAAAGGATACACATATAATCAAGAAGATTTGGAATTAATTATTAGTAATAATGCTTTGAGCAAGCTTTCAGATGAAGCAATAATTACAATAATGTCTAGTATGGATAATAGATCAAAACATTTTAATAAAGTTAAAAAGGAAATGACTAAAAGAATAAATGAGGGAAGAATAAAATATGATGGTAACAACTATGAAATAGTATCAGAAGAAGATAGAGAGAAAGAAATTGACAAACAAGAAAAAAATAAAGAAGAATATAAAGATTATTCTGCTAGTGAAATTTTAGATTATTATCAAAAAAATGGCGGGGAAATACCCTCAGGATGTGAAGAAGTATGGGAAGAAACATTAAAAAAGGAAATAGATAAATTAACTGACGAGGGAGCAGAAGATAATGAAATTTATCAGTATCAAACGGCTTATGATGCAATAACAGGGGAAACTACTTCGGAACAAACTAATATTTTTCAAGCTCCTTCAAAAAAAGACACAGGTGGCAGTGCAGGAGATAGTTTTGATGATATGATAACAGATGCTGATAGTTTTGTAAGCTCAGGAGAAACTGAAGACGTATATGAAGCAACTGCATTACAGAAATTTTCAAGCAATTTGTTTAACATATTTGCAACAGTAGGAGTAGCAGTAGCTATAATTGTAGGAATTATTATAGGAATTAAATATATGACAGGAAGTATTGATGCAAAAGCAGAAGTAAAGAAAATGTTAATTCCATATCTAGTAGGATGTTTAGTAGTATTTGGTGGATTTGGTATATGGAAATTAGCAATTATAATATTAAGTAGTGTATAATGTACAAAGAGAGGGTAAAAATATGGGAAAAATAAAAAAAGTTTGTATAATAAAAATAGTTATTTTATTTTTATTAATATGTTTAATTCCTATAAATACATGTGTTAATGGTAGTGTAAAAAACGATTTAGGGAGTTTAGAAGAATATGCTCAAAAACAAACAGTATCATCAAAATTTGTTGATAAAGCAAATGTTATTATTGGTGCAGTACAAACTATTGGAACGCTATTTTCTATTGTGTGCCTTATCATACTAGGTGTAAAATATATGGCAGGAAGTGTAGAGGAAAAAGCTGAATACAAAAAAACACTTGTACCTTATTTCATAGGAGCTGTAATGGTTTTAGGACTTAGCAATTTACTAAAAGTAATATATATGGTTATCTCTGGATTAGTAACTGAAATATAAAATATATTTCAATTTTGTTACAAATATAGGAAAAAGTTGCAAAAAATGTTTTTAGATGTTATAATAATAATAATAATAAATGGTTTTTAATATTCTAGCAAGGAAATTAATATATAAAGAGGAGGGGAAAATAATGAAAAAACTATGGGAAAAAATAAGTAAAAAAATAATGATGTTAGGTATAACAATATCAGGGATGATGTATTCAACATTATCTTTAGCAAGGGTTGAAGGAGTTGATCCAGATACTTTTAGTGCTAAAACAGGAACAGAAGGTACAAGTGCAGTTCAAAATATGGGAAACAATCTATTAGGTATTATTTCAACAGCAGCATCTGTATTAGCGGTTATAATATTAATTGTATTAGGTATTAAATATATGATGGGTAGTGCAGAAGAAAAAGCTGAATACAAAAAAACATTATTACCATATTTTATTGGAGCAGTATTTGTATTTGGTGCTGGTATAATTAGTACTGTTATATTTAACTTTGCGAAAACAGATTGGACAGCTGGAGGAAACTAAGATTAAAAAAAAAGAAACAATTTCCATGTAAATTGTTTCTTTTTTTTTACAAATATATTACAAAACTATTAAAAATGACTTTTT
>CAZASP010000031.1:0-13178 GCA_964487865.1 uncultured Clostridium sp.
ATTCTTCCTTTTCAGCATCCCAAACACTTCTTATTTCTTTTCCTTCAAAAAGATTCGAAATTGTTTCTAATTTATTATTTTCCATTATAGTAAAGAGTTTGAATCTAGCAGACAATTACAAAGAGATCAATCGGATATGTGATAAATAAAATTAGATTAGAACCATTTTGCATTCTAGTTTTATTTGTCATTTCGATGGTCTCTTTTGTTATGCCATTTTTACATAGCAAAAGAGATACTGAAAAAATTTTGTGTTAGGTAGCTAAAAAATTTTTCAGTAGTCAAAATAATATTTGAATGGGAATGAAAATATTATTTTGATTTGGCGAAGCCAAACATAAATTATCTATCGTAAGATTAGATAATTTATGAGTCCTCCACTAGGAGCCCACGACATCTTTGCAAAACAAATTATTCTGTAGCTAGAGTAGAAACTTATACTAAAGCAAGTATAACTAAAGCAGAAAGACATAACGAAAGAAAAAATAAATCGTATTCTAATATGAATGTTGATTTAACCCAAACGCCAAACAATGTGCATTACAAAAAATGTAATAGCACTTATAACGAAAGATTAAAAGAAATGATTGATAATGAACAAATATCATTAAGAGGGTTAAAAGATAACGCAAAAGTTTTTGATGAACTTATATTTGATATTAACTCTGATTATTTTGAAAAACATGGTGGCTATGAATTTGCAAAAGAATTTTACGAAAAAGCATTTCACTTTGCTGAACAAGAAATGGGAACTGACAACATTATATCAGCAGTTATGCATGCAGATGAATTAAATACAGCTTTAACAGAAGAATATGGAAAGCCTATATATCACTATCATTTACATGTAGTTGCAATACCTATTGTTAAGAAAGAAATTAAATGGTCTAAAAGATGTAAAGATAAGTCTTTAATTGGAACTACAAAAGAAATCATAAATCAAGTAAGTCATAGTAAAAAGTGGAAATCTGAGCAATTATTAGATAATCAAGGAAATCCTGTCTATGATGAAAATGGAAAAGTTAAGCTAATAAAATCATATAGCTTACTACAAGATAAATTCTTTAAATATATGTCTGATAGTGGTTATAAAGATTTTATTCGTGGTGTAAAAGGTAGTAATCAAGAACATTTAGATATCTTGCAATTTAAAATAAAAAAAATGCTGAAAGACTTGAAAATATAACAAGTCAAACCCAAGAAAAGCAAGAAGAATTAGAACGACAAAGGATAGAACAAGAAAAAATACAAGCTGAAAGAAAAGCTAGTGAACAAGCTAGAAAAAAAGAAAGGATTGAAAAGCAAAAGTTAAAAAACTCTCCTGAATACAAGAAAAGAGGGGGCTAGCAGAGATGCAAGATAATAGTAGAATATATAGAATTGAACTTACTGAAGAAGAATACAACTATTTACAAGATATTAAGAAAAAACATTATGAAAAATTAAGTAGAATGACTAAAAAAGAAAGATTGCAATATTTTAGAGATAATATAGCTATCGAAAATAAACTGAACTTTGAAAAGGAAATAAACGGCACTGTTTATAAAGTAAATATCTATTTTGATGAAAATTCAGAAGAAAGTATTTTAGAAAAATTTTTTAGACTGACAAAAAAATCATAAAAATCACTTGCACTGTCAATACGAATATGGTATTATGTGAACACTACAAATTAAAACTTTGTTATAATTTATATCATATTCGGCTGTCTAACAAGAAGGAGAGATTTTATGGGACAGTCAAATAATGAAAAAATAACTGCTTTATACTGCCGTTTATCAAGAGATGATGAACAGCTAGGAGAAAGCAATAGTATTAAAAATCAAAAATCAATTTTAAGTAAATATGCTAAAGATAACAATTTTATCAATACTCAATTCTTTGTAGATGATGGTTATTCTGGTACCGATGGTGGGACTCGAACCCACATGGTTTCCCGCTGGATTTTGAATCCAGTGCGTCTACCTATTCCGCCACATCGGCATATAAAAATATGTACTAATATATATTAGCACATATTTTTATAATTGTCTAGATTTTTTAAATTTATTACTGTTATGAATTTGTTATATCCTAAGTATCTGTCCTATATAAATCAAATTAGGATTTGCAATACCATTCAAATTAACCAAATATCTAACCGTCACACCATAACGTCTTGCAATAGAACTTAAAGTATCACCTCTTTGTACAGTATAAAAATTATTTTGCAAAACAGGATTTAAATTTTGATTATTACTTTCAGTAATTCTTAATTTTTCACCTGGGAATATTAAATTTGGATTTTTTATATTATTAATTTCTACTATATGACTAACTGTAACTCCATATATACTTGCTATTTGAGATAAAGTGTTTCCTCTTTGAACAGTATAAACAATATCTCCTGTTCCTCGTGTTTCTGAACCATTTAGAGTTGAATTTGTTAAAATCCTTAAAACTTGACCTGGGAATATTAAATTTGGATTGCTAATATTATTTATATCTACAATTTCTTGCACAGTTGTTCCAAACCTTCTAGCTATACTATCTAATGTATCTCCTCTTTGAACTGTATATGTTACATCTTGTGTATTAAAGTCTGTTGTTGGATTATCTATACTTGGTATACTGTTAGTATCAGACAAGAAAATACTTTCTGTATATAAATCTCTATCTACATTTCCCCTAATACCTGGTACAATACCTCTGTCTGTATATTGTACTCCTATCCATTTATCCCAACTAGTTTCTACATTTGTTAACGCATTATAATTTCCATAATATGCAAGCCATAATTCATAGTTGTTAGCAATATTTCTATTAAATCTATCTCGTGCATTTGATAAATCACTATATACAATTATATCTTTATTTGTTAATCTTTTTACAGTTTCTAAAAAAACTTGTGCAATGTTATTAGATTCTTCTACACTTACGCCACCAAATACTTCATAGTCCATAACTAATTTACAGTCTGGTTGTTTACCAGATATAACAGATGCAAAAAATCTTGCTTCTTGTTCCGCTTCTCCGTGTGTTAGTTGCTGTTAAAAAATGATAAAATCCAACTTTTAACCCATTTGCTTTAGCATTTTCATAATTAATGTTAAAATATGCATCTCTAATATTGCTTCCTTGACTTGCTTTAATATACACAATTTCAATTCCACTATTGCGCACTTGTGCATAATCTATGTATCCTTGCCAATTACTAACATCTATTCCTTGATACCTTGGATCAGATATAGGTGTTATTGCATAACTTTTTTGAAAATTAGCAAAAAATGTAAATGTTAGTATAGTTATAAGTATTACACTACATTTAATCTTTTTCACAAAAAAACCTCCCTTACTCTTAAGTTATTATATGCAAAATAGAGTTTTTGGTTCTTATCCTTCATATTCAAATACATTTACTGTTTTTATTATAACGCCAGAAAATTCGTCTTTTTCTTTTTCATAATCTGCAATTTTAAATGAAAATTTCTTTTTTAATTCTAATTTTAATTTGGAAATGTCAACTAAAATTCTAGTTGATAAGTCTTGTCCTACTGGTAGTGTTTTATTTTGGTTATCATAGAAAATGCAATTAGTAAAGCTTATACCGTTAGTGCCTTTTTTTACATTGACTTTATAGAAATTTATATTTGCATTATTACTTTTTATTGCAGTTTTTAATTCTTCTTCTGGATTCATGTTAAATACATTTATTTCTTTTTCATCAATAAGTGTATCTAACTTTGCTTTATAAATAGGCAAATCGTCGGATATTGTTACTTTATTTGTTGCTGTTTTTATGTTCTCAATGACTTTTTCAAGTGATAGTTTGTACCCTATTTGATTTGTATTTTTTCCAATGTCTAATATTGAATATTTATCTTTTGGTATTTCTCTATGTTTTTTGTTGTTTATTTTTGACACTTTAGACATGTCTTGCGCAATTCCACCAAAGATATCAAATTCATCTTTTTCAGTTAAGGTTTTTTCTTCAATTGCCTCATTTTTTAAATTCTTTAAGCTAGCAGTTATATCTTTTGGCAATGCTTCATTTGTTTTAACTTTATTTATAATATCAATTAGATTTGTAGATGCAATATAGATACTGTCTGTTTCTTGTTTAGATAATTTTTTTCTTTGTAAATTATCCATTTTTTCTCCGAATTTTTCTATATCTTCCTCATAATCAAAAACCTTTGTAATTTTCTTTGTTGATATAACTTCTTCCATCTCTGCTTCTGGTAATGAAGTCATTTCGTCTTTGTTACTATATTTCCAGAATTCAAATATACTTTTTTTATGACTGTCAATTTCTTTTATAAATGCTGTAGCATTTTCAATTTTTTTAGTCATATTTTTTTTCTTTAATTTCAAACTGTTCAAATCTAATGTAATATTTTTTAATTTGTTTTCTGTTAATTCAATATCTTTATATAAATCAATTAATTCCTCAATAGTATAATTGCCTTTATTAACTATTTTTTTATTTTTCTCTTTTATTTTATTATCTTTTTCTTCGGTTTGTTCTTCTATCTCAACTTGATTTTTTTCTTTAATATTTCCTTTATTTTTCTTTTTACTGTATTTAAAATAATATTTGAACTTACCAAAAAAACTTTTTTTACATTCCAAAAATGTTGTTATTTGTTTTTCTTTTGCCAAATATTCAATTTCTTGTGTAGCAATTTCTATTTTTAAATCTTCTAATTTTTTTTGATTTATATTAATTTGTTCTTTCGCTTCTTGACTTCTATCTAAACCCAATTTATATTGTTCACTAATCCAAGAAACTATATTTTCGTATTCTATGTTTTTATTCTCTATATGAAATTGAATATTTCCTGTTTTGCCAATCGCTGTTTGAAAGGTAAAGTAATGTGGTAATTCTGTTTGTAGAATAAACATAGCCTTGATTAATTTATAAAATTCATTTGCTTCTTCTTTTGTTTCTAATTTTATTTTATATGGACTTTTTATTTTCTCATATACTTCTGTTTCACCCACAATTTGTATACTTAAATTGTCCGTTTTATCATATACCTCGTAAATAAGTGGCCAGTCTTTTGTAAATAGCCATAAATAATTTTCAATGTCCTCAAACTCTGATTTTTTTAAATATGTTTTACTATATCCAACATTTCGAACTGGTACAAAAATTTTTCCTACTTTTTTCTTTTCCAATTGTTTTTTTAGTAGAAAGAAAAATGTAGAATAATCTGCATCTTCTGTTGGTACTAACATAAAATATCTGTCTGTATTTTCTGAATAATATATTTGCCATAAATAATTGCTTTCAAATTTTACTTGAAAAGGAATTTTTTTATTTAATTTTGCTTGTTCTTCTTCTACCTTTTCAATGTCTTCTATTTTTATTTGTTTTAACATATTTAAAAAAGTAGTATATTTTAAAATATTTTCTTCTGTTTTACTATCTAAATAATCTGCTAATGGACTAGCTTTTTTGTATTTTTCTTCTATATCATCTAGGCGATTTGTAGGTGATAATAAAATTTGTATATCTTTTATCGGAATATAACGATATTGCCTATATTGCTTTTCATCATAAAATTTTGGAATGCGATATTCTAATGGCTCAAACTTCTTTATAGATGTTGGTATTTTTTCTAAATCCAAACCTAAATATTCTAATTTTTCTTCTATAGTTTCTGTTTTATTTGTATTATTAGCCAAGGTTTTCTCTCCTATCTATTATTTTATAATTTCATAAAAATTTTTAAATTCATATCCATTTTCTCTTAACCAACCAAGGATTTGCGGTAGTGCTTCTGCTGTCACTTTTTTAGCTTCTGCATCATGCATTAATATAACTACACTATTTTTGTTAGTAACTGTTTCTTGAATCCTTTGCATTTCAAATTCTATTGTTGGCTGAGTTGTTTCTGAATCTCCTGAAAGTGCATTCCAGTCAATATGTAAAATATCATTTTGATATAATAATTCGTTTGCTTGATTTTTTATTTCTGCATATTTCCCACCGTGGTAATCCTCCTGGAAATCTAAATAAATGTGAATTATATTCTGGAACACCAATTGCATTTTTTACGGCATCATTACATCTATTAAATTCGTCTAACACTGCTTGAGGTGTAGAATAAATTAATGAATATGTATGTGAATAACCATGATTTGCAATATAATGTCCCTCATCATAAATTTTCTTTACAGTTTCTGGCATAGCTTCTACTCTAGAACCTAATACAAAAAAACTTGCTTTAATATTTTCTTGTTTCAAAATATCTAAAATTGTTGGTGTTACACTTGATGGTCCATCATCAAATGTTAAAAATGCTCTTTTAGTATCAGAATGGTAAATATTTTCTAAGTTATCTTTTCCGTGTTTGTGTTAATTTTGGTATTTTTGCTTGTCTGATTTTTTCTAATTCAGCTAACCTTTGTTCTTCTTGTAGTTTTAAAGCCGCTAATTGTGCTTCATATTGCTCATATACTTTGTGTTGTTTAATAATATATGTTGCTCTTTTTGTAATGAATAAAAGCATAATTAATATGACAATTATTAATATTATTATAATTACTTTTTTTACATTTAATTTTTTTTCTACTGTAGTTAGCTGATATATATCTACATTTTCTGTTTCATCTTTTACCATTTCCTACATCCCTTTTTTATTTTTTTCTATTATATACCATTTTTCTATTTTTTAGTAGTATATTTGCAAAAAAAAATAGTAATTGATAAAATTTTTCCTAGTTGAACATAAATTATATACCAAAAAATGAAAATGACTAGGAAAAAATTTATCAATTACTGTGTATTTCTTAATTTTCTTTGCTTAGTTTATTTTATATACTTGCTTACTGTAGTTTCCACAGTATTAAGTTTATTTACTTTAACAGTTTCTTTAACATAGAATACATAAGCAATTAAAACAATAAAAAATATGGCTACAATAATTAATACATGAAATACAATATCACCAATTGTAGGTTTTGCCTTGTGTCTTCCTTTTTTTGTTTTTTTACTTTCTTTTGTTTCTTCCATAATATTTTTCCTCCTTTATTTTTAACTTTTCATGATGTTTTTTAAATATTCTATTTCTTTTTCTGCATTTAGCCTCATAAAAATAGGCTCTCCTTTTTCAATAACTTTACTTTTTTGTATTTTATCATATTGTTTTAAATTTTTCCAGTCTTTCAACTCATTTTTTTTAATTCCTATTTGTTTAAATATATTTTTTGCTGTTTCTTTCATAAATGGAGATATTAATATTGCTATTTTTCTTAGATTTTCTATTAGGTGATACATGCAAGAAGATAATTTTTCTGTTTGTTCTTTTTTTGCTAATACCCATGGCATAGTTTCGTCAATGTATTTATTGGTTCTAGCAATTAAATTCCATATTTCTTGTATACCATTTGCAATTTCATAATTATTCCATTTTTCCTCAAATTTTTCAATTTGCTCTACCGCATATTTTTCCAATTCCTTATCTATATCATTTGGAGTTCCATTATAATTTGGGATTTCGCCTCCAAAATATTTATTAATCATTGATACAGTTCTATTTAAAAGATTACTTAAGTCATTGCATAAATCAAAATTATATCTTTGTACAAAAGCCTCTGGCGAGAATATTCCATCTTGAGAAACTGGCATTTCTCTTAAAAGAAAATATCTTACACTGTCTAATCCATATCTTTCAATTAAAGTTTCTGGATAAATTACATTTCCTTTAGATTTAGACATTTTTCCATCTTTCATCATAATCCAATTATGAACTAAAATCGTTTTTGGTAAAGGTAAATCTAACGCCATTAAGAAAATAGGCCAATAAATTAAATGAAATCTTGCAATATCCTTTCCTACTATGTGCAAATCTGCAGGCCAATATTTTTTAAATAAAGTATCATCATCAGATAAATAGCCTAATGCAGTTATATAATTTGTTAAAGCATCTAACCAAACATATACCACATGTTTAGGGTCTTTTAAAACTTTAATTCCCCAGTCAAAAGATGTTCTAGTTACACATAAATCCTCTAAACCTGGTTTAATAAAATTATTAATCATTTCATTTTTTCTATAATCAGGTTTTATAAAATTTGGATGTTCTTCATAATATTTTAATAATCTATCAGCATATTTTTTCATACGAAAGAAATATGCTTCTTCTTTCATTAACTTAACATCCCTACCACAGTCTGGGCATTTTCCATCAATTAATTGTGTTTCTGTAAAATAAGTTTCACAAGGTACACAATACCATCCTTTATATTCTCCCTTATAAATATCACCTTGTTCCATAAACCTATCAAAAATCTTTTGAACAATTTTCTCATGTCTCTCTTCTGTTGTTTGAATAAAATCATCATACTCTATATCCATTTTAGCCCATAAGTCTTTTGCCATTTTTGCCATTTCATCAACATACTCTTTAGGCATCTTACCAGCTTCTTTAGCTTTCTCTTCAATTTTTTGCCCATGTTCATCAGTACCAGTAAGCATATAAACATCTTCACCTTTAAGCTTATGGTATTGCTTAATACTATCAGCCAGTACAGTAGTATAAGCAGTTCCAATATGAAATCTGCCACTTGGGTAATAAATAGGTGTTGTCAAATAAAATTTATTATTCAAAAAATCATCTCCTTATGTGTAATTAGGGACACATCTTTGTTTTATTTTTTCCATTTTATAGAAATATATTATCATAATAGTAAAAAAATAGCAACAAACTGTTACTATTTTTTTGCTTATGTACATAGTATTTTGCTATTTTCTAATTTAAAAATAATTTATTTTTATTAATTTGCACTTGTTGTAACATATGTCCTATATTTCCTTCACCTGCAAATTTATCCAAGTCAAAAAAATTTTCTTTTGCATCTATCCAATATAATTTATTCACTTCTTCCACTAAATCAACATCTTTGCTCAATTTTCCTGTATAAACTTCTAGTTCCATATCTGATATTTTATATTGAAAATTCATTACATGTTTTAAGTTTATTTCATTATTAGTTATTCCTGTTTCTTCTTGCAATTCTCTATATGCTGCATGTGTTTCATCTTCGTTTAATTCTACTTTTCCGCCTACTAAATTTAATTTCCCCTTATATGGTTCTTTTTTTCGCTTGCACATTAGAATTTTATCTTCTTCTTTATTATAAACTAATATTACATTTAATTTTTTCATTTTTTTCTCCCATTTTTTTATTAATTATATATATAACATAAATTACAAATATTATCAATATTTTATTATTCTTTTCATACTATATATTATCTTTTATGAAAGAAGGGAATTTTATGTTTTATATTCAATCTAATGATAATGCTAATATTGCAGTATATGAATTAAATCCAAACGCATCTAAAACAATTATTTTAATTCATGGTTGGCCATTATCTCATAAGATGTTCGAGTATCAATTACCAGATTTAATTAAAAATGGATTTAGGGTTATTAGTATTGACCTAAGAGGATTTGGAAAATCCGACGAAACAAGCAATGGATACAATTATAATCAATTTGCAACTGATTTATATTATGTGATATATTCTATGAATTTGTCAAATTTTGATTTATTAGGTTTTTCTATGGGAGGAGCAATAGCTACACGATATATACAATTGTTTAATGGATATGGCGTTAGGAAATTATGCCTTTTAGATTCTGCTGTTCCTTCATATTGTAAAACAAAAAATAATCCTTATGGCCAATCAATAGATTCGACTAATAAATTAATTGAATTAGGCTATAAAGATAGACCTGCTTTAAATGAATATTTTGGAAGTATCTTTTTTTACAAAAATCCTTCTAATCCATTTAAAGATTGGTTTCAAAATTTGAATAATAGTGCTTCTGGTTTGGGAGAAATGAAATCCTTAATTGCCCTTAGAGATGAAGATGTTTTTGATTCTTTGAAATATGTCAATGTTCCTACTGGTATTTTTCATGGTAAAGAAGATAAAATCTGTCCTTTTCCTATGGCAGAAATTATGCATAATAATATTCGTTCTTCTATTCTATTTCCATTTGAAAATGCTGGGCATGGTGCTTTTTATGATGAAAAAGAGGTATTTAATAAAATGTTAATAAGATATTTGAGTTATTAAATTTTCCAATAGAATTTTTTTTAATATTTCTCATAAATTTTAAAGAGGCGATTTTATGCTATTAGAAGAATTTAAATTAGAAAGTACAAAAATAAAAATTTATGATAATAATATTGTAGAAAATACAGACATTCAAAAAGAATATATAGGCAACATTGTCTGTAATTTGTTGAATAAATTACAATTAAAGGAGGAAATTTAACTGAATCAAGACACTTATGCAATATATTTAAGAAAATCTAGAGAAGATATTGAAGCTGAAAAATATGGTGAAGGTGAAACTTTAGCAAGACATGAAAAGATTTTAACTACTTTAGCAGAGAAAAGAAATCTACATATTTCAAAGATTTATAGAGAAGTTGTTAGTGGTGAAACTATTAGTGAAAGAAAAGAAATGCAAAAGTTATTAAGAGATGTTGAAAATGAAAAATGGACTGGCATTTTAGTTGTCGAAGTTGAAAGACTTGCTCGTGGAGATACGGCAGATCAAGGTAGAGTTTCTAAAGCATTTAAATATTCTCATACAAAGATTATTACACCTGTTAAAACTTATGACCCAGATAACGAATTTGATGAAGAATACTTTGAGTTTGGTTTATTTATGTCTAGGCGTGAATACAAAACAATTAATAGACGCTTACAAAGAGGTCGTGAAATTTCTGTTTCAGAAGGAAAATTTGTTGGAAATATTCCTCCTTTTGGATATGATAGAATTAAATTAAAAGATTCTAAGGGCTATTCTTTATCTATAAATCAAGAAGAATCATTTATTGTAAAAGAAATTTTTAGATTATATGCTTTTGAAAATAATACAATGTGTGCTGTTGCAAAACAGCTTAATTTTATGAATTTAAAACCTAGAATTTCTAATGAATGGACGATTTCTTCTATTAAAGATATTCTTTCTAACCCTACCTATATAGGTAAAATTGTATGGAATAGAAGGAAACAAAAAAAGAAAACGAAAAATGGACATCTTATAATTTCTAGACCTCGTAATCAAGATTATTTAATTTATGATGGATTACATGAACCTATTATTGATATTAAAACATGGGAATTAGTGCAAGAAAAAAGAAAACAAAATACTCCAAAAGTTAATCATAACTATAATGTTCAAAATCCACTAGTAGGACTAGTATTTTGTGAAAAATGTGGTAAACCAATGCAAAGAAGACCTTATACCAAATCTAACCAGCCTGCAACTCTTATATGTTCTAATTCTAAGTGTGATAATGTAAGTTCTAAACTTTATATTGTAGAAGATAAAATAATCGAGGCTTTAAAAATATGGTTTAAAAATTATAAAATAAATTATAATTTAGACGACAATTCAAATATTGAAAATAATAAGTTAATTGAGAAAGCTATCTCAGCTACTCAGAAGGAATTAGAAAGAGAAAATGCTAAACTTGACAAAGTTTACGAATTTTTTGAAAATGGAATTTATACTAAAGATGAGTTTATAAATCGCTCTTCGATTATTAAAAATAATATTAAAAATATAGAAAACAAATTAATAGAACATAATTCTCTTTTCCAAAAAAATATTGAAATACAAAATCAAAAAGAAAATGTTATACCTAAATTGGAAAATGTTATTGATTTATATTATAAACTAGAAAATGCTGAAGATAAAAATATTTTGTTAAAAAGTATTATTGCGAAAATTACATATTTGAAGACAGAGAAAGCTATAAGAAAAGATTCGGATTTAACTAGTTTTGAATTGAATATTTATCCAAAAATACCAAAGGTTTAATTATTGACATCTATCTGGGTACACATTCTTCTGTACCAATATCATTTAATATAGCTTTTGATTTTTGGTCAGGCATAGCAAATCTTTGTGAAAGATATCTTAGAGAAGCTGCAAGTTCACCATCAGGACCTCCATATTGAGAAATAATTACTTTAGCTAAACGAGGATCTGTACATTTAATATTGATTGGATATTCTAATGTCTTATTATAAGTCCACATTAATAATTCCCCCTTTCCCATGGCCATGGCTCTTCTAACCATCTCCACTTATTGCAAGGGTAATTAATGGTAAGAGGTCCATATACTTTTTGATATTTATCTTCAAGTTCTTTTAATTCTTTGCAATATCTTTTATGCAAGCAAAGTGCTTTTTGATCCTCTGGGTGAGTATCTAAATACAAAGCTAATTCAATAATTCCAAATTGATAAGAACGTATTTTATTCATCATATCTCTTCTTAGGTCGCAGTCAACTGCTCTTTCTTCCTCACATTCACAACCATTAAAATTGTTTGTAACAGTAACAGCATTATTTAAATCATTTCCGCAACCACAATTTCTATTTTCTTCTAACGACATTTATTACACCCCTTCCCTATTTCATTTGTTTCTTTAAGGTATTTCATTTCTTCCATGGATTGACCAGGAACATATGGACTAACTAATTCAGGATAAATAGTTCCCATTTTAAGACCAACAGATGGTTTAAAAGTTCTATCCATATATTGATATGGAACATAGCTTTGAGCTAGCATTGGATTTTCTGGAAATACATTATATTCTTCATCAAAACCGCAACTACAACCATCTTCATAGTCTTCATAAGAAACAACATTATTACATTGTGTTTCCATGATGTCATTTTGTGATTCGCATGAATTATTATCATAACTATTATTCATGCAATAGCATTTTCTTCTAAACATTTTATTTCCCCCTTTTATAACATAATATGACTGTTTACTACATATTGATACAAAAAAATCAACCTTTTACAGTTGATTTATCAATTCTTCGCCAAAGTATGACTATTTTACTTATTGGAGCGGTTGTCGTAGTTATCTACAACTTTTTTCTCTCTTAACGATTGATACAAATATCAATCAAGCTAATATTAATCTAACATAATATTTAAATTTTATCAATAGTTTTAATAAAATTTAATAAAATTAAATATTTCAATTATAAATATTGATAGTAACTATTATTTAGTGCAGTTTGAACATCCTATTAATTTTTTACTTTTATTTTTTAATGCACTTTCTTGTGCAGTTGTTTCTTGAAGATATTTCTCATCAACACTTTCAAGAAGCTTACAGTTACTCCATTTTAAATGAT
>CAZASP010000032.1:0-1683 GCA_964487865.1 uncultured Clostridium sp.
CCTGAATATAAAAAATACAAACTTGGGATAATTGCGGATAATCTTAATATCAGAGTAGATGTTGCACATAGAGCCTTAGACGATGTTAAAACATTGGTAAAGGTTTTTGAAGTAATGCTTAAAAATTTAAAAGAAAAAGGTGTAACAAATATAAATGAAATTGATGGAGCATTTAAAGATAAAATTAATCTAAAGAATTTATCTACATATCATGCAATAATTTTAACGAAGAATTATGTAGGCTTAAAAAATTTATACAAATTAATTTCATTTTCACACTTAGATTATTTTTATAAAAAGCCAAAGATACCAAGGAGTTTATATAAAAAATATAGTGAAGGATTGATTATTGGCAGTGCTTGTGATCAAGGTGAACTATATCAAGCAATTTTGGATGGATTATCAGAGCAAAAGATTGAAGAAATTGCTTCATTTTATGATTATTTAGAGATACAACCTTTAGGCAATAATGAGTATTTAATAAGAAATGGTATGATTGAGAATAAAGATGGATTAATTGATATAAATAAAAAAATTGTAGCACTTGGTGAAAAATTGAATAAACCAGTTGTTGCAACATGTTATGTTCATTTTATGGATCCAAAAGATGAAATTTATAGACGTATTTTAGAAGCAGGACAAGGTTATGAAGATGCAGATAATCAAGCTCCGTTATACTTAAGAACTACAGAAGAAATGTTAAAAGAATTTAAGTATTTGGGTAAAGAAAAAGCTTATGAAGTAGTTGTTACCAACACTAATTTAATTGCAGATATGTGTGACCAAATTAGCCCAATTTCATCAGAAAAATGTCCACCACATATACCGGGTTGTGAACAAACTATTAAAGATATTGCATATAATAAAGCACATGAATTATATGGCGAAACATTACCAGAAATAGTACAAGTTAGATTAGATAAAGAATTAGATTCTATAATTAAAAATGGTTTCTCAGTAATGTACATTATTGCACAAAAACTGGTATGGAAATCAAATGAAGATGGCTATATTGTAGGTTCAAGAGGCTCTGTTGGTTCTTCATTTGTAGCTAACATGGCAGGAATTACAGAAGTAAATTCATTACCACCACATTATAGATGCCCAAATTGTAAGTACTCAGATTTTACTGATTATGGATATAACAATGGATTTGATTTACCAGATAAAGATTGTCCAAAATGTGGACATCCATTAGCTAAAGATGGAATGGATATACCATTTGAAACATTTTTAGGATTTAATGGTGATAAAGAGCCAGATATAGATTTAAACTTTTCTGGAGAATATCAAGCAAAAGCACATAGATATACAGAAGTAATTTTCGGAAAAGGAACTACATTTAAAGCAGGAACAATTGGAACTATTGCAGATAAAACTGCATTTGGATATGTAAAAAAATATTATGAAGAAAGGCAAATTCCAATTAATAGAGCCGAAACTCAAAGATTAGCAAGTGGTTGTACTGGAATAAAAAGAACTACTGGACAGCATCCAGGAGGAATTATAGTAGTGCCAAAAGGAAGAGAAATTTATGAATTCTGCCCTGTGCAACATCCAGCAGACGATCCAAATTCAGATATTATAACAACACATTTTGATTATCACTCAATAGACCAAAACTTATTAAAACTAGACATATTAGGACATGATGATCCGACAATGATAAGAATGTTACAAGAT
>CAZASP010000032.1:1693-2119 GCA_964487865.1 uncultured Clostridium sp.
AACAATGTCAATTTTTAGTTCAACTAGAGCATTTGTAGTGTCGCCAGAACAAATACATTCAGAAGTTGGAAGTTTTGGAGTACCAGAATTTGGCACAAAGTTCGTAAGACGGAATGTTGGTAGACACAAGACCAACAACATTTGACGAATTAATACGAATTTCTGGATTATCACATGGTACAGATGTATGGTTAGGAAATGCACAAAGTTTAATTGAGGCAGGAACAGTAACCTTGCAAGATGCAATATGTTGTCGTGATGACATCATGATATATCTAATAAAACAAGGATTACCATCAAATACAGCTTTCAAAATCATGGAATTAGTACGTAAAGGAAAAGCTTTAAAAGATTCAGAAAAATGGGCAGAATACACGGCGTTAATGAAGGAACATGGCGTACCAGACTGGTACATAAAATCTTGTG
>CAZASP010000032.1:2129-13099 GCA_964487865.1 uncultured Clostridium sp.
TTGTGAAAAAATAAAATACATGTTTCCAAAAGCACATGCAGCAGCATATGTAACAAATGCATTTCGTATAGCATGGTTCAAAGTACATGAGCCATTAGCATACTATTCAGCATATTTTTCAATTAGAGCTGATGAATTCGACAGCGAATACATGATATTTGGTAAAGAAAAAGTAAAAAACAAAATGAAAGAAATAGACTTACAAGGAAATAATGCAACAGTAAAAGACAAAAATATGTATGCAATACTAGAAATAGTATTAGAAATGTACGAAAGAGGTTACAATTTCTTGCCAATTGATTTATATAAATCAGATGCAACAAAATTTATAGTAGAAGGAGACGGAATTCGTCCTCCAATAAACAGCATACCTGGATTAGGAACTATAGCAGCCCAAGGAATAGCAAAAGCACGTGAAGACGGAAAATTCATGTCAATTGATGACTTAAAAATACGTTCTAAAGTAGGAATATCAGTAACAGATCTACTAAAAAAATTCGGTTGCTTAGATGGAATGAGCCAAAGCAATCAAATAAGTCTATTTGCATAAATATTAGAAATTATTAGATTGATATATTGGTTACTTTTTTAAATAGATATTATGTTATATTAATATAAAAAACAAAAGTCTAAAGAGCTTTATTATCAGCTGTTTTAGACTTTTTACTTTTTATGTAATATGTTTAAAAATTGAGTACACATAAAGAGTAACTGTTATTAAACATAAATGAAAATATTATTGAAACTAGATAAAATTGTGAACAACTTTTAAAAATAAATCAAGTGTTTTAAGTTATTCACAAAGTTATCCACAGTTTCCACATACAAAAAATAAACATCAAACAACAATAAAATCGCAAAAACAAGTAACATAAAGCAGAAAAGGAAACATAATTGTAATACTCTTGAAATATTTCTGTAACACAATAGTAAAAAAGACATAGAAAAATGACGAAAAATGTAAAAAAAGCATATAATAGAATATCAATGTTATAAAAGGGGAGAAATATAATGTTACACGAAGTAAAGTATTTATTTAGAAAAAACAGATGTTATTGTGGAGCAGAAATATATAAGGAAGAAACAGAGAAAATGTTAAATCAAGGTGCTATTCTTTTAGATGTTAGAAGCCCTCAAGAATATGAAGAAGGACACTTAGAACATGCTGTTTTGTTACCAACTTATGAAATAAGACAAAAAGCCAATAATGTATTACCAAATAAAGCACAAACGATTATCGTTTACTGTAGTACTGGAAGCCGAAGTAAAAAGGCACAAAAGATTTTGACAAATCTTGGATATGAAAAAGTGTATAACTTGTGTAATGGATTAGAAAACTACAATTAATGTATTGTGGTTTTTCTATTTGTATGATAAAATACCAATATATGTTAAGAAAAAACGGAGGAAAGAAAACAAATATGACTTATAGGCAACAACATATCAGAAATTTTAGTATAATTGCTCATATAGATCATGGAAAGTCTACTTTAGCAGATAGATTAATAGAAATGACAGGGGTGCTTTCGAAAAGAGAAATGGAAAGTCAAGTTTTAGACAATATGGAAATTGAAAAAGAAAGAGGAATTACAATAAAATCTCAGGCAGTAAGAATGATTTATAAAGCAAAAGATGGACAAGAATACACATTAAATTTAATTGATACTCCCGGACATGTAGATTTTAATTATGAAGTATCAAGGAGTTTAGCAGCATGTGATGGTGCTATTTTAGTAGTAGATTCTAGCCAAGGTGTAGAAGCACAAACAATTGGAAATGTGTATTTAGCAATTGATAATAACCTAGAAATATTGCCAGTATTAAATAAAATTGATTTACCAAACAGTAGAGTCGAAGAAGTAAAAAAAGAAATCGAAGATATAATAGGAATTCCAGCATCTGATAGTCCATGCATTTCAGCAAAATCAGGTTTAAATGTTGACCAAGTATTAGAAAGAATTATAACAGATTTACCAGCTCCAAAAGGAGATGAAAATGGAAAGCTTAAATGCTTAATTTTCGATTCTTATTATGATAATTACAAAGGTGCGGTTGCACATGTAAGAGTAAAAGATGGAACAGTAAAAGTAGGCGATGAGATTAAACTTATGGCTACAAATAAAATATTTACAGTAGCAGAAGTAGGATGTTTTTTGCCAGGTTCATATATGCCAACAAGTGAATTAAGAGCAGGAGAAGTTGGATACATTGCAGCTAGTATCAAAAATTTATCAGATATTCAAGTTGGCGATACAATTACTTCAAAAGAAAATCCGGCAGACCAGCCTTTGGAAGGGTATAAGAAAGTAACACCAATGGTTTATTGTGGTTTATATCCTATGGATGGAAGTCAATATGAAATGTTGAAAGATGCATTAGAAAAGCTAAAATTAAATGATGCAGCTTTAGAATATGAAGCAGAATCATCAGCAGCATTAGGATTTGGCTTTAGATGTGGATTTTTAGGATTACTTCATTTAGAAATTATAGAAGAAAGATTAGACAGAGAATTCGATTTAGGATTAATTACAACAGCACCTTCAGTTATTTATAAAGTTCACAAAACAGATGGAGAAATTATTGAATTATATAATCCAGAAGAATTGCCTAAACCTCAAGAAATTTCTTATATAGAAGAACCTTATGTGACAGCAAATATATTAACACCAAAAGAGTATGTTGGGAATATTATGGAACTTTGTCAACGAAGACGAGGCATCTATATTGATATGAAATATTTAGATGAAAATAGAGTGACTCTAATTTATGAAATGCCACTAAATGAAATTATTTATGATTTCTTTGATAATTTAAAATCAAAAACAAAGGGATATGCCTCTTTAGATTATGAATTTAAAGAATATAGAAAATCTAATTTGGTAAAATTAGACATTCATATTAATGGAGAACCAGTTGATGCTTTGAGTTTTATTGTTCATAAAGATAGCGCTTATAATAGAGGAAAAAAGATGGTAGAAAAATTAAAAACAGTTATACCACGAAAATTATTTAAAATTCCAATTCAAGCGGCTATTGGAGGACAAATTATTGCAAGAGAAACAATATCAGCAATGAGAAAAGATGTACTAGCTAAATGTTATGGTGGAGATGTTACAAGAAAGAAAAAATTGCTAGAAAAACAAAAAAGAGGTAAAAAGAAAATGCGTGAAATCGGCAATGTAGAAATACCGCAAGAGGCATTTTTGTCTGTATTAAAACTTGATGATGAATAAGAAAAATAAACTTCTTCAAAAGTTTTATATAAGCAGCATAACATAAAATTGGTGAAAAGTAAAAAAATGGAAGGAAAATAAAGAAAATGGAAGATTATACTGACCAAATAGAAGGAAGAAATGCTGTACTAGAACTATTAGAAAGTGGTAAAGATATCAATAAAATATTAATCACGAAAGGAGAAATGCACGGATCTATAAATAAAATAATTACAATGGCAAAACAAGATAAAGTAATTATAGTAGAAAAAGAAAAAAGAAAAATGGACGAAATAGCACAAACGCAAAATTATCAAGGCGTAATCGCCATAGTGCCACCATTCGAATATTGCAAAGTAGAAGATATTTTAAACGAAGCCAAAGAGAAAAATGAGCCACCATTTGTACTAATTTTAGACGGAATAGAAGACCCGCATAATTTAGGTTCGATAATAAGAACAGCAGAAACTGCTGGCGTTCATGGTATAATAATTCCAAAAAGACGAGCAGCATCTGTAAATAGTACTGTAACAAAAGTATCTTGTGGAGCTGTTCAATATATGAAAATAGCACGAGTTACAAATTTATCGGATACAATAGAATATTTAAAACAACAAGGTCTTTGGATTTTTGGAACAGACATTAACACAACAACTTATTATTATAATCAAGATTTAACAGGGGCAATTGCAATTGTTATTGGAAATGAAGGGAGTGGAATCGGTCAAAAAATAAAGAAAAACTGTGACTTTCTAATAAAAATTCCAATGAAAGGAAAAATAACATCTTTAAATGCTTCAGTATCAACAGGAATAATTCTTTATGAAGCCGTAAAACAAAGAATAAGATAAAACTTGATTTCAAATTATAATAAATGTATAATAAGTATGATAGTGTTAAGGAGTCCATAAAAATTAAAATAAATTACTAATAACTATCGAACAGAGTTTGAGGAGGAAGCAAAATGATGACGAAGAAAAAAAGAATAACTATCATCATTGTATTAATTGTATTATTAGTTATAATTTTATCTGCTACATTGGTTTTATTGTATATGTGTACAGATATGTTTAAATCAAATCAACAGTTATTTGCTAAATATATTGGAAAAAATGTAGAAAACTTAGGAACTATATATGAAACTGTTGGAAAAAGTGAATTTCAGGAATTATTAGAACAAAATAAATATACAACATCAACAGAAGTAAAAATAAATTATAAAGAAAATATAAAAACAAGTTCTGAAAATACCCAAAATTCTATTAATAAATTGCGTTTAAAAATAGATGGACAAACAGATAAAAATGCACAATATAATTATCAAGATGTTAATTTAACTAGTGATAATCAAGAAGTTATGGAAATAGAGTATTTAAAAAATCAAGATGTACAAAGTATAAGATTTACTGATTTATTTGAACAATTTATATCATCAGAAAATGGCGATTTATTAGAAACTTATAAAAGTATAGAAAATGAAGATGGAATATCAGAATATATCCCAGATGAAATGGAATTTAATATAGATTTTAAAAATCTATTTGAATTTTCAGAAGAAGAAAAGCAAAATATAACTGAAAAATATGTAGGAATACTTAATAATAAAGTATCAAAGGATAAATTTTCAAAACAAGCTAATCAAAATATTCAAGTCAATAATCAAAACATAAAGGCTAATGCTTACGTTTTAAAACTAACTAAAGAAGAATTGAATAACATTTATATTGAAATTTTAGAAGAACTAAAGCAAGATGAAATAATATTATCTAAACTAGATAATATTGGAGAGTCACTATCAGAATATAATTTTTCTGATACTAATTTAAGAGATGAATTTATAGATAATATAGATAATACAATAAGTGAAATTATGAGAAATAATATCGGACAAGATGAATCAAATATAATTGTATATGAAAATAGAAGAAAAACAGTAAAAACTGTTATACAAAGTCCAGATTATGAAATTACAATAGAAATGTTACCTAATTCTCAAAATTCATATATGCAAGTATTATACAGAGACATGACTGAAAAAAATGAGCAAAAACAAGTATTTACGTATGAAAAAACAGATGGAGAAACAAATATCACTTTAGAAAATACAATGGATGATATAATAACTAACTATACAATATCTATTGTTGAAAGCATAGAAGAAAATCATTGTGATAGAGATATATCAATAAAATATGAAAATGATAAAGATATAGTGGAGGCAATAGTAAATCAAAGTACAGATATTGTAAACAGTTTTACAAATACAATTACTTTAAATGATGAAAACAATATCAATTTAAGCAATATGGATGATGAATCAGCAAAAAAATTATTAGAAACAGTGAGTACTGGAGTAGCAGGAAAAATAAATGAAATAACTACTACAGTAATAAACGTTGAAGATTTTACAAAAATATTTAAAGCCATTGGATTAATACAGGAAACTACAAAAATACAATCAGAAGGAATTACAGAAACTGAAAAAACTCGATTCAATTCTAAATTTGAAATTTTGCAGGGAGATAAAATAGAAAGTAGTAATATGTTGAGTCTAGTTAATGCAATCAAAGACAATTTAGTTACTGTAAAAGCAATATCTTCTAATCAAATAGAATTACAATTAGACAGATTAAATAACGATGAACAAGCCATCGACCAACTAACTACCTTTATAGAAGAAAATAAACAATACAAATATGATGTTAAATTAGTTTATGATGAAGAAACCGGATTAGCTAGCAGTATTATTTTAACAGTATATGATAAATAAAATTTAATTTTTACCTTTTATGTTTATGGGAATAACATAAAAGGTATTTTTATTTGCAAGGAAAAATAGTAAGAAAAAAGCAAAAAAATGTTGAACAAATCAAAAAGATATTATATAATAAAATTATAGTGTTAAAAAATAATGAAAATGTCGAAAATGGGTATAAAAATCAAATAAAAGAAAGGAATGTAAAAAATGGAAAAAAGTTTCAGCGAAAGCTACAAACAAGCTGGAGTAGATGTAACTGCAGGATATAAGTCCGTAGAGTTAATGAAAGAAACTGTAAAAAGTACATACACAAAAGAAGTTATATCTGACCTAGGTGGATTTGGGGGCTTATTTGCTTTAAATATATCAGAATTTAAGGAACCAATTTTAGTTTCTGGTACAGATGGAGTAGGTACCAAATTAAAGTTGGCTTTTTTGATGAATAAGCATGATACGATAGGGCAAGACTGTGTAGCAATGTGTGTAAATGATATTATTTGTTGCGGAGCCAAGCCTTTATTTTTCTTAGACTATATGGCACTTGGAAAAAATGTACCAAAAGTTGTAGCAACCATAGTAAAAGGTGTAGCAGAAGGATGTAAAATGGCAGGTTGTAGTTTAGTAGGTGGAGAAACAGCAGAAATGCCAGGCTTTTATAAAGAAGGAGAATATGACTTAGCAGGATTTTCAGTTGGAGTAGTAGAAAAATCAAAAATGATTAATAGCAAAACAATTGAAATAGGAGATAAAGTAATTGGAATTTCTTCATCAGGTGTACACTCAAATGGATTTTCTTTAGTTAGAAAAATCTTTAATGTAAACGAAAAAAATATAAAACAACAATATGACGAATTAGGAATGACTTTAGGTGAGGCACTTTTAACACCTACAAAAATATATGTAAAACCAATTTTAAATTTATTAGATAATATTCAAGTAAAAGGAATTTCACACATCACAGGTGGGGGATTTTATGAGAATATGCCAAGAATGCTAAAAGAAGGAGTTTCTTTAGAAATTAAAAAAGATTCTTACCCAGTATTACCAATCTTTAAACTAATTCAAAAAGTAGGAAATATCCCAGAAAGAGATATGTATAACACATTTAACATGGGAATTGGAATGGCAGTTATTGTAAAGAAAGAAGATGCTAAAAAAGCTGTAGAAATATTAGAACAACAAGGAGAGAAAGCTTATATAATTGGTGAAGTTATTAGTGGAAACAAAGAAATTAAAATTAAATAAATTATAATTAAAAATTAGGAGGTTTTATGGGAGTAAAGAGAATTTATGTAAAAAAGAAAGATGGATTTAATGTAGAAGCAAAAGAATTACTAGCAGATGTTCAAGAAAATTTAGGAATTTCACAATTAAAAAATCTTATCATTTTAAATAGATATGATGTAGAAAATATATCAGAAGAAACTTTTGAACAAGCTAAAAATACAGTTTTTTCAGAACCACAAGTAGATGAATATTATTTAGAAACATATCCATTTGAAAAAAAGGATATAGTTTTTGGTGTAGAATTTTTACCAGGACAATTTGACCAAAGAGCAAATGCTTTAGAAGAATGTCTACAAATTTTAGCAGGTGGAGAAAGGCCAACTGCAAAATCTGCAAAAGTCTATATTTTACAAGGGGATATACAACCACAAGACATCGAAAAAATAAAAAAATATATGATTAACCAAGTTGACTCTAGAGAATGTTCTTTAGAAAAACCAGAAAATTTGAAACAAAAATTAGAAGTACCAGAAGATGTAACAATTATAACAGGCTTTACTAAAATGACACAGCAAGATGCTGAAAAATTTTATAAAAAATATGGATTTGCAATGGATTTTGCTGATTTACAATTTTGCCAAAACTACTTTAAAGAAGTAGAAAAAAGAGATCCTACCTTAACAGAAATGAAAATGATAGATACATATTGGTCAGATCATTGCAGACATACTACATTTTTAACTAAATTAGAAGTATTAGAAATTAAATGGGATTTACTACAAAAAGTATATAATGACTATCTAAAAGCAAGAGATATAATTTATGAAAACAGAAAAGCAAAAGATATTTGCTTAATGGATATAGCAACAATAGCTGTAAAAGAATTAAAAAAATCAGGATATTTAAAAGAAATGGACGAATCAGAAGAAATAAATGCATGTAGTATTAAAGCAGAAATTTTAGTAGATGGAAAACCAGAAGAATACCTAATTATGTTCAAAAATGAAACTCATAACCATCCAACTGAAATAGAACCATTTGGAGGAGCTGCAACATGCTTAGGAGGAGCAATTCGTGACCCATTGTCTGGGAGAGTTTATGTATATCAAGCAATGAGAGTTACAGGTTGTGGTGACCCAAGAAAGAGTGTAGCTGAAACATTGCCAAATAAATTACCACAAAGAAAATTGACAAATGAAGCAGCAAGAGGATACAGTTCTTATGGAAATCAAATTGGATTAGCAACAGGACAAGTAGCAGAAATTTATCATGAAGGATATGTAGCAAAACGTTTAGAAATAGGTGCATTAGTAGGTGCTGCACCAAAATCTAATGTTGTTCGTAAAAGACCTATTCCAGGAGATATAGTTATTTTATTAGGTGGAAAAACAGGAAGAGACGGATGTGGTGGTGCAACTGGTTCATCTAAAGCACATACAAGTGAATCATTAACAACTTGTGGAGCGGAGGTTCAAAAAGGAAATGCACCAGAAGAAAGAAAAGTACAAAGATTATTTAGAGATCCAGAAGTAACTAAATTAATAAAAAGATGTAATGACTTTGGAGCAGGAGGAGTTTCTGTTGCTATTGGGGAATTAGCAGATGGTTTAGTTATCAATTTAGATAAAGTACCTAAAAAATATGAAGGACTGGACGGAACAGAACTTGCTATATCAGAGTCACAAGAAAGAATGGCGGTAGTAGTTGCTAAAGAAAATGCAGACAAATTAATTGAATTTGCAGAGAAGGAAAATTTACAAGCAACTATTGTAGCAGAAGTTGTAAAAGAACCAAGAATTCAAATGTATTGGAGAGGAAAATTAATTGTTGACATTGCAAGAGAATTCTTAGACACTAATGGTGATGTTAAAAATGCAAAAGTGCAAATAACAAAACCAAATGCAGAAAAGTCATATTTTAAACAAGAAAAAATTAAAGATATAAAATCAAAATGGGAAGAAACAGTAAGTAGCTTGAATTGTTGTTCTCAAAAAGGATTAGTAGAACGTTTTGATAGTACCATAGGAGCAAATACTGTTATAATGCCATTTGGTGGAAAATATCAATTAACACCAGCAATGGGAATGGTAGCAAGAATACCAACATTAAAAGGATATACAAATAGCGGAACAATTATGACTTATGGTTATAATCCTTACATAGCAAGTTGGAGTCCATTTCATGGAGCAGTATATGCTATTATTGAATCTGTTTCTAAATATGTAGCTTTAGGAGGAGATTACAAAAAAGCATATTTAACATTGCAAGAATATTTTGAAAAATTAAGAAATGAACCTACTCGTTGGGGAAAACCATTTGCAGCATTATTAGGTGCATATTATGTTCAAAAAGAATTAAAAATAGGAGCAATAGGTGGAAAAGATAGTATGTCAGGTTCTTATAATGAATTAGATGTGCCACCAACATTAGTATCGTTTTGTATAGGAGAAACAGATACAACTAAAGTAGTATCTAATGAATTTAAGAAAACAAATTCTAAAGTGATGTTCTTACAAACTAAGATGAGACAAGAAGATATATTAGACATGGAGGACTTAAAAGAAAACTACGAAATTATTCATGCTTTAATTGAACAAGAAAAAGTATTGTCAGTAAGCACAGTTACAAATGGTGGAATTGCCGATAGTATTACAAAAAGTTGTATAGGAAATAAAATAGGATTTAAATTTGCAGAAAGCACTCCAGATTTATTCTATCCTTATTATGGTTCTTTTGTAATTGAACTAAAAGAAAATGTAGAAAATAAAAAATTACAAGAGTTAGGAAGCACTATCGTAGATGAAAAAATTATAGTAAATAATAATGTAACTTTAGAATTAGACTCATTAATTAAAATATGGGAAGAACCATTAGAAAAAGTTTTCCCAACAAAAGTAAAAACAGAAAATAAACATGCAAAAAATATAATTAGTAATAAAATATGCAGTATAACTAGAAAAATGCCAATTACAAAACCAAGAGTATTTATTCCTGTATTTCCAGGAAGCAACTGCGAATATGACGTAGCAAAAGCTTTCGAAGATGCTGGAGGAATTACAAGTACAGTTGTATTTAAGAATTTAAGACCAGAAAATATACAAGAATCTATAGATTTATTTGCAAAAGAAATTGAAAAAGCACAAATAATTATGATACCAGGAGGATTTAGCAGTGGTGATGAACCAGACGGTTCTGGAAAATTCATTAGTGCTGTATTTAGAAATCCAAAATTAAAAGATTTAATACATAAACATTTATATAAACAAGATGGATTAATGCTAGGAATTTGTAATGGTTTCCAAGCTTTAGTAAAATTAGGATTACTACCTTATGGGGAAATTAAAGAAATGGATGACACAATGCCAACATTGACATTTAATACTATTGCAAGACATCAATCTAAGATGGTTCAAACTAAGGTTGTATCTAAGATGTCACCATGGTTTAGTGGAGTTGAATTAGGAGAAGAATTTAGTATTCCAATTTCTCATGGAGAAGGAAGATTTATAGTATCAGAAAAATTAGAAAAACAATTAATCGAAAATGGACAAATTGCAACACAATATGTGGATTTACAAGGAAATGCAACTTATGATATTCGTTATAATCCAAATGGTTCTGTTGATGGCATTGAGGGTATTACAAGTCCAGATGGTAGAATATTAGGAAAAATGGGACATTCTGAAAGAAGTTATCGTGAGATTATTAAGAATATTCCAGGACGAAAAGACCAAAAGATATTTGAATCAGGTATTAATTACTACAGGTAAATA